>NZUX01000014.1 GCA_002703645.1 Fidelibacterota bacterium
GGTAAAGTATTTAAATATTCTTTACTAAAATACTTCAAATGCAAATAATGAATTCCAAAAGATTTCAATACCAATTAATATAAAAGAAGAAATATGGAAGAAGTGGCTGAGGTGGCTGTTGTTAATAAAATTCTGATAGTATATTAGAATCTATTCAATTAAAACTATAACCTAATATTAAAGAAACTTAATTATGAAAAAAATTTTAGTTACAGGAGCAAATGGGTATATTGCTAAACATGTAATAGCAGATTTATATAAAAGACAATACTCTGTTCGAGGTACAGTCCGTGATTTAAGTTATTCAGAAGTAATTAAGCAAGATATCGAAAAACACCTAAACAGCAGTATTGATATTGAATTTGTTCAGGCTAGCTTAGATAAAGATGATGGCTGGAATGAAGCAGTAAAAGGATGCGATGCAATACTGCATACAGCAAGCCCCTTCCCTATAAATTATATTAAAGATGAAAATGAATTAATTCTACCTGCGAAAGAAGGAACTTTGAGGGTTTTAAATGCAGCTAAATTAAATTCTATTAATAGAGTAATAATTACTTCATCAAATGCGGCGGTATATGCAGGCAATAAACATATTAATGAGTTTGATGAAACAATATGGACGAACATTGATACTAAAGGTGTTAGGGCATACACCAAAAGCAAAACCATTGCAGAAAAAGCTGCCTGGGATTTTATTTCTAAAAATTCCTCTATTACATTAACCACAATTAATCCCGTTCTGGTCTGGGGTCCAGGCTTAGGAAATCATCTTAGCTCTGCTTCTTTAGGTATTTTCAAAATATTAATGAAAAAAGAAATGCCTATGGTTCCAAAAATCAAAATGCCTATAGTAGATGTTAGGGATGTATCTAAAGCACATGTAGACGCTCTTGAAAATAAAGGTTCATATAATAAACGGTTTTTAGTATGTGAAAATACCTACTGGTTTAAAGATGTCTGCACTAAATTAAAATCTATAGGGATTAATGCCCCATCCATTGTAGCTCCAAGCCTATTAATTAAATTTTTATCGTTATTTGATAAAAAATTAAAAGAGATTACTCCTTTTCTAAATTATGATTTTAATATTAATTCTAAGCAAGCCAAAACAGTATTAGGCTTCAAGCCAATTAAATTCGAAAAAACATTAGAGGATACTTATAAATATTTAAATGAGCTACTTAAAGATAAATAACTATTATTTATTCTAGATTCTTTTATCTATAAGCTTCTTTTAATAGGATTCTTTATTTTGTAGATTTGTACATAAATATATTTAAAAAGAAAATTGTAGTAAAGGAGTATTGGTATGGTAACTTTAATTTTAAGAGATACATACATCAGATTACAAGAAGAAATAAAATCTTTAGCTAAATTAAGAACAGAAACAGCTGCAAAAATTCAGGAGGCAGCTAGCCTTGGAGATCTCAAAGAGAATTATGAGTACAAAGCAGCGAGAGAAGCTATGGGTTTACTAGTTAATAAAAAAGAATCATTAGATTCTTATGAGCCTTTTAGAGTTATTGAGTATAATGATATTGAATCAGAAGAGGCTGGGTTCGGTAATAAAGTTACGGTTCTAGAAGAAGGTAAAGATAAACCTGAAGAATACTATATATTGGGTCCTATTGAATCTGAATTAGAAATTTACCCATTGGTTGTAACCTATCATACGCCTTTTGCTCAAGCTATGATGGGTAAAAAAGTTAATGAATATTTCATTCTTGAAATTGAAGGGAAAGAAATAAAATTTACAATTACTGATATTGAAAAAATCACTTCAGATACTCCGCAATCTCCTAAAAAAGATATTTTATAATGCCAAAAAAAGCATTTAAAAAAAATGTGATTTCAAGAAAAGATTTTATAATTAAAAGTGGCATAGTAGCAGGTACTACGGTTTTAATTCCTAAAATTGTATTAGGACAAGAATGCTATCTGACAACCGAAGATATCTTGGGTCCTTATTTTATAGAAAACTCCCCAATAAGGACAGTAATTGCACATCCAGAAGAACCAGGTCAAAGGCTATTCCTATCTGGTAGAATTCTACAAAATGATTGTGAAACTCCAATTTCAGGAGCCATAATAGAGGTATGGCATGCTAATGATGCTGGGTGTTATAGCATTAATTTAGATTGTGATACGGGTAATCCAGGAAATGATGGTTATAATTTAAGAGGAAAAATGTTTAGTAATATAGATGGCTATTATGCATTTGAAACAATTTTACCTGGATACTATGCTGGTCGGCCAAGACATATTCATATTAAAATCACTACGCCAGATGATCAGGTTTTGGTGTCTCAAATTTATTTTGAAAGTGATTTGCTATGCGATACAGACCCATGGTGTCAAGATGCTGAAGATAGAATTGTTGCTTTAGAAGAAAATAATCTAGGTTTACATGGTGAATTAAATTTTAATATGGATGCCACTGTCAATGGAATCATTCCAGGAGATGTGAATCTTGATGGGGCAATTAACATACAAGATATACTTATGGTTGTAAATATTATTCTTGATCAGATTCAACCTAATGATTTTCAAATATATGCAGCCGATGTAAATGGAGATAGTCATATTGATATTTTAGATATAATATGTATGCTTGATATCATTTTAGATGTAAGGCAAAGGTTTGATCCATTAATATCTGCAGAAATAAAAATTAAAGAAAATTTAGTGAGTATTAATACATACGGTGAGCTTGCAGGTATTCAACTATTTGTTAAAGGTGACTTTAAAATAAAAAAACATAATTTACCTAATGGCTGGGCTTTCCATAATGATAATAATATTATTCTTATGTATAATCAAGGAGGAAGCCAAACAATACCAAAAGAATTATTTGAATTTGCAGGAAATATAGAAATTACATCTAATATTATTACTGGATGGAATGCAAAACGCTTAGAAGCAAATTTGAATTATAATCTACAAAGTTTCCAGCTATCAGAGCCCTACCCTAACCCCTTCAACCCTGCAACTAATATCATCATTAATCAGCATGAAATAGCATTAGTTAAACTGGCAATATATGATATAAAAGGCAGAGAATTAGCTATATTATACAATGATATAATGTATANAGGAAAATCTAGCTTTACTTGGAATGCAACTATTTATCCAACTGGAATATATTTTGTAAAAGCGATCAGTGGNGACCAAGTGCAGGTAAAAAAAATATTTTTAATTAAATGATTGTACTCTTTAAATTNATGCAACTCGATTGCAAATATTTAAATGAATAAAGTGCTTATCATATATAATATCTTCTTTTTTTTAATAGGGAATATNCTATTCTCAAATATTCACTATTCGAACTGCTGTCCATGCGACGCATCTAAAACTAATAGTCATCAAGATAAAGAGTGTGTTGAATGTATATCANTTAATAATAATGATAATTGCATATTAATTGATGAACAGGCATNCTTTTCAAANNACTATATTNAACTACCTTTATTTGAATGTTCTTTTGATATCAAGNATGATATTAGCTCCAAGTATCCATCTAGAGCNCCACCTATTTCTAAATAAATTAAAACATATTAACTNATTAGCTATAATTAGCTAAATATTGACATCTTAAAAAAGGAATGNAATCATGCTCAAAATTAGACAAAATATATTATTTATATTTATTATTATTGGATTAACTCTTACCTCTTGTGATAACGAAGAGAGTAACCCCACAGGAGCTNATGAAACAGGANCCTATCATACTGATGCTGATGGTGTTCAGCTATCGGTTGATGGTACTATAATTTATAAAGANCTTGAAGGACAATACTATATAGATGGCGTTGAATCAGAGACATCTGCTATGATAATAGTAGACGTAGGGATGGAAAAAGAAATACTAGTTGAATTTTTAAATGAAGATGGGGTTGTATTAGNNCCTGACGATTTTGCTGATGATACACATACATTGGGATTTTCTACTAGTGAACCAGNTATTATTTCAACCGAAATCCATACGAGCCAAGAATCTGAAGATGATTTGCTATTTATATTAACTGGAGAATCTGAGGGAGCAGTAACTCTTAGAGTCAAACTAATGCATGGCNATCACCATGATTATAGATCAAAGTTGATTAGTGTTACAGTTAATCCATAATATTAAAACTTTAATATTTTTNACTATATGTCTGAGCCANTTATTATCTCAGACATATAGTATTTCAGNTATAGTTCTAGACTCTAAAACAGACAACCCTATAGTTAATGCTAATATTTATATTGATAATTCTAATTTTGGCACTACAACTAATAAAGATGGCTATTTCATACTATACNTAAATAATCAATTAGAAAATAAAATTATTTTAACATTAAAAATGATTGGNTATGAACAAAAGAATATAGAATTGAATTTATTGAAATCTNAAATTGATTTAAGTAAGATCTATTTAAAGAGTAAATCTTTAGAATTAGAATCTATTCATATTCACTCTCATGAAAACATTTCGACTCAAATATCAGATATAACATTAGCTGGACAAAAATTAAATGATAATTTGACTGGAAATATAGCNACNACCCTATCCAATCAACCCAATATCGGCGTGTCCTCATTTGGNAATACAACATCTAAACCAGTGTTAAGAGGATATTCTGGAGATAGGTTTTTGCTAACAAAAGATGGAAATAAAATGGGTGATTTATCTATAACAGCNATTGATCATGCAATAACTTTAGATATTACTGAAGTAGATGAAATTAAAATTATAAGAGGACCCAAATCTTTAATATATGGTTCNAATGCTATAGGTGGAGTAATAAATGCTAATATAAATAATAATCCTAGATTAAGAGTTGATAAAATGGTTAGCAAAATTTCACTTGGAGGAGAATCTTTCAATAAAAGTTTACATGGAAATATTATACTATATATACCATTTAAAAATAATCAAATAAATTTATCAGCAAGCAATATANTAACANAAAATCAATCAACTCCAATTGGAGAACTTGAAAATACCTACTCTAAAACAAGTAATTATAAATTAGGATTTACAAAATATAGAAATAATNGCTACATGAATTTTATAATTGAAAATTTCAATATGGATTATGGAATNCCTCCTAGCCCTGAAGGCCATATAGATGGAGTAGATATAACTTTGAATAAAAATACTTTGCAAATTAATTATCATCAAGATATCTCNCTCTATAATTTAGAACAGCTTGATATTAAATATTATTTAATTGATTATGAACATCAAGAGTTTGAAAATAATATAGACTACTACACTGTAGGGTTAGCTAATAAAACTCATAATATTAAATTTGAGCTACAATCTTCTAACTTAATAATTGGTTCAGAAACAAATTATAAGCANTTTGTGTCTAGTGGTTTTTATTGGACTCCAAAAACAGATGAATTAGATTTNTCATTATATGGTTTCTATGAAAAGGNTTTTAAAGATTTTGACTTCTTAGGCTCTTTNAGAACTGGNTATATATCAATAAAACCAGAATTAAATATTATATCTTTTTCGAATTTAGATTATACAGAAGTTAAAAATAGGTATTTTAGTTATTTATCATCATCTATTGGNTTAAGAAAAATAATTGATAAAATTGAAATTAATANCTGGATAATGAATACAATGAAAGCACCTAGAATAGAAGAATTATATTCTGATGGNCCCCACCTTGGAACCTATTCTTATGAAATNGGAGANCCAAANCTTGAANTGGAAAAAATATATGGATTAGAATCCTCTATCAATTATAATAATGCTCCTTTAAATATTTCATTAACCTCTTTCTACAATTATAGCCCCTATTATTATCAAATGAATAAAATGGGCGAATGCAATGAAGAGGTTGAAGAAGGAAATTCACATCCTTGTGCAGGAGCTGATTTTATAGAATGGGGTAGCGGAGATACTGGATGGCTGTATAAATATAAAACTAAAGGCGTAGAAGCTCTAATTAAAGGGCTGGAATTAAATTTAAGCTATGCCTATAAAAACTTTACAATAATATATGATTTTTCATTAGTAAGGGGGGATGATTTGACAAATAAAACACCCTTATCATATATAAATCCTGATAAGCAAATTATGATTTTAAATTATAATAAAAATCTTTTGAACTATAAAATCAGATTATCTAATACCAATTCACAAGATAGGCTCGGTGAATTTGAAACTCCTACCGCTTCATCATTTTTGATTGATTTTGTAATTGGATATAATGAGAATAATCAAAATATTACGATTCAATTTAATAATATATTAGATGAGAAGTATTATAACCATTTATCTAGAGTTAAATCAATTATGCCTGAACCAGGTACCAATGTTATACTAAATTATAAAATACTTTTTTAAAATACTTCATATCATTGGATGATAGCAAAACACCTGTAAACCCTTGTAACATATTTTGTTCAAAAACATTTTTATTATGTAAATTCTTCAAATGAGGGAAATTCAAATATGAAAAGGATATTATTAATAATTTACTTACCTCTATTTTTATATGCTGAGCCTAATATAGATTGGTTTGAACAGCATAATGGATCAGGTGAAGAATCTCATGGTCATTATATAATGACATGTGAAGATGGTGGTTTTCTTCAAATTGGAGAAAGTGACTTCCTCCCAAATTCTAAACTATACATTGTAAAAACTAATGATAATGGACAACTCTTATGGGATCGAGAAATTAATATTGGAGGACATAATTTAGGCAATAGTGCGATTGAGTTAGATGATGGATATCTAATCTGTGGAGCTTTAAATAGAAATAGCGCACTAATAAAACTAGACAAAGAAACTGGAGAAACAATTTTTAGTGAAACATATAATAACGGAGGAACTGATGCATTTGAACATGCAACATTAACACCTAATGGGATTGTTGCTGTTGGCTATGTTTATGCTCAAGATTCTTATAATACCTTCTATACTGAAGGGCAGGGATTTATTATGTTTCTTGATATTAATGGAAATGAGATTAATAGCTTTAATCTAAATTCATATATTTCTCAAGCTTACAGAATAAAATATATAAATGATGAATTAATTATCTCAGGATTAACTGAAGAAGCCTTTGATTTCAAAGTAATAAAAATGAATCTAGATGGAGATATCTTATGGCATCAATCATACGGGGGAAATGATTACGACCATTGCTTTGGTATGGATATTGGTCAGGACGGAAGTATTTTTCTTGCAGGGCATACTTTATCAGGAACGCAAAATTGGGATACATATACTATAAAATTAGATAATAATGGAAATTTAATATGGGATCAAAAAGCAGGTAATCCAAGGGGTTTTAATCCGCAGTACATTCATGATGAGGCCTGGGGAATTAAAGCAACAAATGATGGCGGTTGCGTTACAATCGCAGGAACAGGAGATGAGTATAATTACTCTGAATGTAATGGAAATGATTGTTCTGACACATGGAATGCTTATCTAATTAAGTTTAATAATAATGGTGATATTGAATGGGAAGAAACTTTTTCTTCACTTGATTTATTTAATTATGCATATGATTGGGCAGGTGAGGATATCGATTTAACTGATGATGGTGGTGCAATTATTGCAATCGATAGCGGACAATTTGGTTTCCTAAAATTAAATAATATTCAAAATAACATGATTGGTGATATTAATAATGATAGCTCAATTGACATCTTAGATGTAGTTTTATTAGTAAATATCGTTTTAGGTGTAGACCAGGCTGATGGAGCGGATATAAACCAAGATGATTTAATAAACATACTAGATGTTGTCCAGCTTATTAATATAATCTTAGCATGATAAAATTTTAATTTTAAAGATGTATAATTTAATAATAAATACTCTAAAAGAGATAAATCCATGGCACAACATAAGAATATTACATTCTAATATTAAGGCTGATGTATTAGCTGGAATTACAGTTGGGATTATTGCTCTTCCTTTAGCTCTTGCATTTGGAGAAATTTCAAGATTGGGCCCTGTAGCAGGTATATGGGGTGCAATAGCAGGTGGAATTGTAGGAGGACTTTTTGGTGGATGTATGGTAGGTGTCAGTGGACCCACCGCGCCTAAAGCAGCTCAAATTGCTGCCTTTATGAGCGCTTTTGTTATTGGCACAACCAATAATCCTGATCTTATAGCAGCATTTTCTATCATATTTCTCAGTGGCTTAATTCTGATTATGATTTCAGTAATTAAAATTTCAAAATTCATTCACTATACACCTTACCCAGTAGTAGCAGGTTTTATGTGTGGCATTGGTGTAATTGTAATTCTAACTCAAATTAATGCATTTGTAGGGCTAGAGTCTGAAAAAAGCATTCATGAAGTATTTCAAAATTTTAGTTATACTATTCAAAATATTAATATAGAAGCTTTGTATGTAGCAATTCCTTCACTTATGATATTATTTTTATGGGAATCTTTAGAAAAAAAAATAGCATTCTTTAAAAATATTCCATCTCCTCTAGCTGCGTTAATTATAGGAACAAGCATTGCTTATTTAATGAATTTAAACATTCCTTATATCGGTGATAAAATGAATAATACAGGTGATGCCCAAATTTTCTCATTCTACATACCTGATTTAAGTCGATTAGGAGAATTTATAATACCAGCTTTAGCCTTGGCAGGTTTAGCTGTTTTAGATAGTTTACTAAGTTGTAAAGTAGCAGATAATATGACAAACACACATCATAGTAGTGATAGAGAAACTTTTGGTCAAGGGATGGCAAATATGGCTGCAGGTTTATTTGGTGGGGTTACCACTGCAACAGCTACTATGCGAACTGTTGCTAATATAAAATTTGGAGCAAAGACTCCTCTTGCCTCTATTATACATGGATTAACATTGCTAGCTATTTTATTAGGATTAGGATTTTTAGTTGAAGCTATACCTACAGCTTGCTTAGCAGCTATTTTATTTAAAGTAGG
>NZUX01000015.1:0-47664 GCA_002703645.1 Fidelibacterota bacterium
CCTGATGACCTATACCTATCTTTAGCTGTACAATCTGTCCTTAGTTATTATAACTTAGAAGAATATAAAGTGAATCAAGATGTTGATAATAGTATTTTTCAAATTGGAGGAATTCCTATATCTACTTTTGGAAAAGAAGCATCTTTTTTAATTAATTATTATGGGCCTACTTCAAGTTTATTTAATACTTTTAAAACTTATTCATTATATCAAATAATAGATAGTAAAAGTTATAATCTTTCAGATTTTAAAGAGGATGATGATTGGATGGATAAATATATTGATCCAAGTAGTATTTATTATTCTAAATTTGGATTTAAAAATAATCCCTTTAAAAATAAAATTGTTATAATTGGCTCTTCTCTTGAAGAAGATAATGATTTTGTTCTTACTCCATACTTTAATTATAAAAATACAAAATCATTAATGCCTGGATTAGAACTACATGCTAATGCAATACAGCAAATTTTGGATAAGGATTATTTAAATGTGCCTCTTTCATCATTAAAGTTGATTGATAAAAGTTTTATAATGCAATTTTTAATTTTATTTTCTCTAACAGGATTTAGTCTATTTATATGTAATAGAAAATCGATTTTTTTAAGTATTTCTTTAGTATTTATAAGTGCTTTATTCTGGTTTTCATTTTCAATGGGTCTGTTTATAAACGATCAATTATGGATATTTAAATCTATTCTTAATTCAATATTCACATTGAATTTAAAATTTAATTATATTCCCGTAAATGGTTCTATTTTAATTCCTGTATTTTATCCGATTGCTTCAATGATGATAACTTTCGGAACTAATCTTGCATATAGATTTTTTATAGAGCNAAAAGATAAAAATTTTTTAAAGTACACTTTTGGGAAATATGTTTCACCTGATTTGATAAATGAAATGTATATAAGTAAAACTTTACCTAAATTAGGAGGAGAAAGCGGTGTGAGAACAGCTTTCTTTTCTGATATAGAGTCCTTTTCTACTATTGCTGAAAAAATGACATCTTCAGAACTTGTTCAATTATTAAACGATTTTTTATCAAGTCAAACAGAAATTATTTTAAATCACAAAGGTACTTTAGATAAGTATGAAGGTGATGCGATTTTAGCATTCTATGGTGCACCTGTTTTTTTTAAAGGACACGCGAAAGCTGCACTTGATTCAGGGATAATACTCCAAAAGAACTTATCTGCTTTAAGAGAAAAGTGGAAAAATGATGAAAAAAATTGGCCTNATATAGTATATGATATGAAAATGCGCATTGGAATTAATTCAGGAGAAATGGTCACTGGTAATATGGGGTCCCAATTTCATATGAATTATACAATGATGGGAGATGTTGTTAATATTGCAGCTAGATTAGAATCTGCAGCTAAACAATATGGAATTTATTTTCATACGACTGAATCTACTTTAATTGAAGCTGGTGAAGAAAATTACTTATGGAGATTTTTAGATAGAATNCAGTTTGTTGGAAAAACAGTATGGTATCAAACTGTTGAGATTATAGATTATAAACATAATAAAGATGATAAGATATTAAAATTAATTAATAATTTTCATAAAGGTTTAGATTCTTATTATAATCAAGATTGGGATAAAGCTCTTAATTATTTTAAAGAAAGTANTAAGTATGAAACAAATAACAAAAAGAATGATATAAATCCAAGTAGGGTTTATATGGATAGAATTTTAGAATTTAAACAGTATCCCCCAAGAAGAGGTTGGAGGGGAGCATTCGTATTAAAAGAAAAATAATTTTATGAGTACAAAAAATATTTTATGGGCAGATGATGAAATTGATTTGNTGAAATCACACATTATTTTTTTACAAAATAAAGGATATAATGTAATTGCAGTTAATTCTGGTGAAGATGCAATTGAAAAATGTAAAACTTCTAGGATTGATTTATTATTTTTGGATGAGATGATGACAGGTTTAGATGGAATTTCGACTTTAAAAATTATAAAAAAGGATAATCCGAATTTACCTGTAGTNATGGTTACAAAGAATGAAGAAGAATGGCTTATGGAAGAGGCGATTGCAGAGCAAATTACAAACTATTTAATTAAGCCAGTTAATCCAAACCAAATTTTGATGGCGTGTAAAAATATTTTTGAGAATAAAAAGATTTCTGATGATAGGAATATTAAAGACTTTTTATCTTATTATAATTCTTTAATAGATCTTGATTATAACTCATTAGATTATTCTAATTGGACAGATATATATAATGATTTATGTGAATGGTTTATAAGATTAGAAAATATGGATAATAATGATTTTATTGATATGTTAAATGAGCAAAAAATTATTTTAAATTCTCAGTTTTCTAATTTTTTTAAATCAAATTATCTAAGTTGGATTAATAGAAATAGTTATAAACCTACTATGTCATTTGATGTTTTTGATCATTCAATTAAAAGTTATGTCGAAGATGATAAAAAANTTGTNTTTATAATTATAGATTGTCTAAGAGCNGANCAATGGAAGAAAATATCTCCATTAGTAGAAGANAGATTTGATGTTAANCAAAATTATCATTATTCAATCTTACCTTCAGCTACTCCTTTTGCTCGCAACTCAATTTTTAGTGGTTTGTTACCTTTGGAAATTAAAAATGAGTATCCNGATATATGGAAGAAAATGTTTATTAATCATGAATTTAATAANCATGAAGATGTTTTATTTGAAAAATTATTGCAAAAAAATAGTTTTTTAAATAAGAAATCTTCGTATATAAAAGTATCAGATTTTAAGAGTGGTAAAAAAATATTAAATAAAATTAGTGATTATAAAAATAGTGATATTCTTAATATTGTTGTTAATTTTGTTGATATNTTAGGGCATTCAAGATCTGAATCTCAAATTTTAGAAGAATTAATTCCAAATGAAGCTGCATATAGGCAATCAATATATAATTGGTTTAATAATTCATGGCTAAATGATTGTTTGAGTGANTTTTATAATTGGGGAAGGGATGTTATTATNACATCGGATCATGGTAATATTTTAGTAAATAAACCAGTTGCAGTAAAAGCAGATAGTACTGTATCAACTGGCACTAGATATAAATATGGAAGAAATTTAAATATAAAATCAAAGAATGTTNTTAAAATTAGTAATCCTGAAAGTTATATGTTGCCCAAATTTGATGTAAATACAGAATATCTTATTGCAGAGGATAGAAGTTTTTTTGTTTACCATAATCAATATCATAAATATATTAATATGTATAAGAATAGTTTTCAACATGGTGGTNTAAGTTTAGATGAGGTTATTNTTCCTTTAGTTAAATTAAAAAATAAAAAAAATGATTGAAAAGTTTAGTTATATATCTAAAAGCGCCTCAGATTCTATAAAGCTTGGTAAAAAGATTTCAGCTCATTTAGAAAGCGGAGATGTCATTGGTTTAAATGGTGATTTAGGTAGTGGAAAAACAACTTTTGTTAAAGGTATTCTAGAGGGTTTAAATTATGATGGAGATGTAACCTCTCCAACATTTACATTAATTAACGAGTATTATGCAGATATGAAAGTAATACATGTTGATTTTTATAGAGATGAAAATATTCAAAGATGGAAAAATTTNGGTTTCCATGAAATTATAAATAATAATGATATTATTTTAATTGAATGGTCAAACTTAATTGAACAATTATTACCTAGTAATNTTAATATAGTTAATTTTGAGCATGTTTCAGAAAATGAAAGGAAGATTTATATAAAGTGAATTATTTNGCAATTGATACTTCAACTAGCATTTGTAGTGTGAGTTTTTTTTATGATTCCAAACTNCAATCATTAATTGAAATGGATGTNAAAGAACATTCAAAATTTTTAGCTCCTATGTGCAAAAAACTTTTAAAAAATAAAGCGCAAAAATTAGACTTTATTGGTTTAGCTATTGGCCCAGGTTCATATTCAAGTTTGAAGATTGGTTGTTCGTTTTCAAAAGGTTTAGCCTTGTCAATTGATAAACCAATAATCCCTGTTACTACATTTGAGGGTATTAATAATCAGATAAATGATAAAAATAAATACTATATTTCATTATATTCTCATAGAGANTATGCTTTTTTTCAACTTTATGAATCAGGACAGCCCTATAGAGAGTCCTAGNTGTGGTAATATATTAGATATGTTAGATTATAAAGTTTATGGATTTGGTTTAAAAGATAAGATTGAAAATAATCANTTTATAGAAATTATTCCTAATGCNAANGATATTGGAATGATAGCCATAAATAGATATAGTGAATTTTCTGAACAAAATATTAATGAGATTAATCCAATATATTTATCTAAAGAGGTTAAAGTATGACCCAATGGTTTAGAAGAAAAGGCAAGAATATAAAAACTTTTGATAAGCGCGATACAAGAGAGGGCGAATGGCAGAAGTGCCCTAGTTGTGGAGAGTTTATTTATAAATCTGTTTTGAAAGCAAGTTTTTATGTATGCAATAGTTGTAAATATCATTATAGANTAAGTTGTGATGATTACATAAAATTATTTATAGATAATAACGAGTTTACTGAAATTGAATCTGAAATGACTTCTTCTGACCCATTAAATTTTTCAGCAGAAAAATCATATGTTGANCAATTAAATTTTTATAAGAATAAGACNGGAATGAATAGCGCCATTAAGGTTGTTGAGGGAAAT
Source organism: Fidelibacterota bacterium (assembly GCA_002703645.1). GTDB lineage: Bacteria > Fidelibacterota > Marinisomatia > SCGC-AAA003-L08 > D37C17 > TMED161. The sequence continues at coordinate 4,670 of NZUX01000015.1, forward strand.
TTAAATAATAATAAAATTATTTTAGGGGCAATGGATTTTAGTTTTATTGGAGGTAGTATGGGCTCAGTTGTTGGAAGTAAAATTGGAGTTGCTATTGATAGNGCAAATGAATCTAATCTNCCATTAGTAATAGTTACNGCTTCAGGTGGTGCAAGGATGCAAGAGGGCGCTTANAGCTTGATGCAATTAGCAAAGACATCAACAAAACTAGCTCGATTCTCAGATAATGGAGGATTATATATTGTTGTATTAACTGATCCAACAACNGGAGGAATTTCAGCAAGTATAGCTATGCTTGGTGATGTNATTATAGCTGAGCCAAATGCATTAATTGGTTTTGCNGGNCCAAGAGTTATTAANCAAACCATAGGTCAAGACTTGCCAGAGGGATTCCAAAGATCCGAATTTCTTCTAAAAAAAGGTTTTATAGATAAAATAGTTGAAAGAAAAAAATTAAAGCAAACTGTACATAATATTATTAATATTTTATCTATAAAGGGATAGTTAGTTATGCATGAAACAGTAATAATTATCGATTATGGTTCCCAATACACACAGCTTATTGCTAGGAGGATAAGAGAAAATCATGTACATTCAATTATACTTCCTTATGATTTCAATGAAAAAATGATTCAAAAATATAATGTCGGTGGATTTATTCTATCTGGTGGTCCATCGAGTGTTTATGAAAAACATTCCCCTACTATTTCTAATAAGATTTTTAGCTATAATGTTCCAGTACTTGGAATTTGTTATGGATTTCAATTACTAGTAGATTATTTTTATGGATCAGTAGAGAACTCAGGAAAAGCAGAATATGGTAGAGCTAAAATAAGTTTTAGAAATTCAAGTAAGTTGTTTTTTAATTTTGATAGTTCCACAGATGTATGGATGAGTCATGGAGATAAAGTAACCAAACTTCCTCAAAAATGGTTAGAAATTAGTAACTCAGAAAATAATGTTATTTCTGCTGCAGAAAATCCTGAAGATAATTTATATGGTGTTCAATTTCATCCTGAAGTTGTTCATACAATAAAAGGTGATGAAATAATAAAAAATTATTTATTTAATATTTGTAAAATTAAATCATCGTGGACAGCTGAAAATTTTGTTAAAGAAAAAATTAATGAAATAAAAAATATTGTTGGAGATGGTAATGTTATTTGTGCTTTAAGTGGTGGGGTTGATTCAACTGTTGTAGCAACATTATTAAAAAAAGCTATTGGTGATAAATCTATTTGTGTTTTTGTGGATCATGGTTTGTTAAGAAAAAACGAATCTCAAGAAGTAATGGATATGTATACAAAATCTTTAAATTTAAATGTTACTCTTTTAGATAAATCAAAAGAATTTTTAAGTTTGTTATCTGGAGTTAAAGATCCGGAATTAAAAAGAAAAATTATTGGTAATAAATTTATTGAAGAATTTGAAAAATTTTCTTCGAAATTTCATGATGCAACTTTCTTAGCACAGGGAACATTGTATCCAGATGTGATTGAATCAGGTGGTTATGGAAAAGTAGCGGATAAAATTAAATCACATCATAATGTGGGGGGGCTTCCAGACAAAATGAAGTTTGAACTAATAGAACCTGTTAATGAATTATTTAAAGATGAAGTAAGAAAAATAGGATTAGAATTAAATATTCCAAATCAATTTCTTATGAGACATCCTTTCCCTGGACCAGGCTTAGGAATACGAATTATGGGAGAAATTACAGAACAAAGGTTGAAGATTTTAAAAGATGCAGATAAAATTTTTATAAATTTTTTGAAAGTTAATAATTTTTATGATAAAATATGGCAGGCTTTTTGTGTTTTATTGCCTATTAAAACTGTTGGTGTAATGGGTGATAAAAGAACATATGATAATGTAATATGTTTAAGAATGGTTACAAGTTTAGATGGTATGACTGCTGATTGGTTTGATTTACCGTATGATTTATTGAAACTTTGTTCAAATAAAATCGTTAATGAAGTTAAAGGGGTAAATAGAGTTGTAATGGATGTGACATCAAAACCACCAGGAACAATAGAATGGGAGTAATTTAATTATGTGTGGAATCGTTGGGTATATAGGTGATAAAAANGCTTCAGATGTTATTGTTAAAGGTTTAAAAAGATTAGAATACAGGGGATATGATTCAGCGGGTATCTCAACATTTGAAAATTCTTCTATAGTTACTACAAAATGTTCTGGAAAAATTGCTGAACTTGAAAATAAAATTAGTGACAATTCTCATTTAGGAAATCTTGGTATTGGTCATACAAGATGGGCTACTCATGGTATCCCCAATANTATTAATGCTCATCCTCACCATGATAACAATAATAAATTTAGTTTAATNCATAATGGNATAATTGAAAATCATAGTGCTATTAAAATTTATTTAGAAGATAAAGGTGTTAAGTTTACTAGCGATACTGATACTGAGGTGCTNGTTCAATTTATTGGATATTTATATAAAAAAGAAAAATTATCATTTTTTGAAACAGTTAAGNTAGCATTAAAAGAGGTTGTTGGTGCTTATGGAATTTTAGTTGTNTGCNATGATGAACCCGATAAAATTATTGCAGCTAGACATGGAAGTCCNCTTATCGTTGGTATAGGTGAAAATGAAAATTATATTGCATCTGATCCATCGGCTGTTATTGATTTTACTAGAAATATATTATTTTTGGAAGATGGAGAAATTATTCAGATACGCAAAGATGAGTATAAAATTAATCATATAAGCCATGATAATGAAATTAATAAAGAAATTGAAAAAATTGAATATTCTTTAGAAGAAATTGAAAAAGGGGAATATGATCACTTTATGTTGAAGGAGATTTACCAGCAACCTGATTCTATTGAAAATTCATTAAGAGGTAGAATTACAAATGAGGGTCTTGTTAAATTAGGTGGAATTGAAGACTTTTATGAAAAAATTATTGATTGTGATTACATATATATTACTGCATGTGGCACATCATGGCATGCTGCTCAAATTGGAAGCTATATAATTGAAGAATTGTATGGTAAACCAGTAAAAGTAGAGTATGCTTCAGAATTCAGGTATAGAAAAACTCCAATAGGCAGGAAAAGTTTATTGATTGCTGTAAGTCAATCTGGAGAAACTGCTGATACTTTAGCAGCTATTAGTAAAGCAAAAGATTTAGATGCATTAACTATGGGTATTGTTAATGTAGTGGGTAGTTCAATTGCAAGGGAAACAGATTGTGGAATTTATATGCATGCTGGGCCTGAAATTGGAGTAGCATCTACTAAAGCATTTAATTGTCAGATATCAATCTTAACTTTATTTGCAGCTTATTTATATCAAAAGACTAGTCATNAATCTATTGATGAATCTAAAAATATCATTAATGACTTAATGAAGGTTCCAAATTNNATTAATNATATTTTAAAGTTAAATAAAAATATTTATGAGATTTCTAAAGAGTATATTGAATCTACTAATTTTCTTTATTTAGGTAGAGGTTACCAATTTCCGGTTGCTCTTGAAGGAGCTTTAAAGTTAAAAGAAATATCATATATACATGCCGAAGGATACCCCGCAGCTGAAATGAAACATGGCCCAATTGCTTTGATTGATAAAAATATGCCTGTTGTTTTTATTGTTACTAAAACAAGTTATAACAAAGTACTTTCTAATATTCAAGAGGTTAAGTCTAGAGGTGGAAAAATACTATGTATTTCGACACAGAAAACGCAAGATCTACATAGTTTATGCGATCATGTAATATATTTAGAGAAGATGGAAGATTTACATCATTCAATCTTGCCTTTAGTTACCTCAATACCCCTTCANCTGCTTGCTTATCATATTGCTGTTTTAAAAGGATGTAATGTTGATCAGCCTAGAAATTTAGCTAAGTCTGTTACGGTGGAATAGTTTTAATGTGTAGGGTTACGAATAGACATGAAAAAACAAAACCCTACACATATAAGTCAAACCATCACCGTAGAGTAGTTATGTTCAACTACAAAAGAAATAGTTATTAATTATGAAAATTAAAAGTACAACACCAATTTTAAGAAGTTATGATGAAGATAAAGGAAAAGAGTTCTATGTTAACTTTTTAGAATTTGAAATTGAATTTGAACATAGATTTGAAGAAAACACCCCATTATATATTGGTTTAATAAAGAGTGGATTTCGATTACATTTATCAGAACATTATGGTGATTCCACCCCAATTACATCTATAAGGATAGAATTAGAAAATCTTGAATCATTTCATAAAAAATTATCGGATAAAAATTATAAACATTGTCGACCATCTATAATAAAACAAGATTGGGGGACTATGGAGATGATTATTCAGGACCCATTTGGAAATAAATTAATTTTTTATAAAAATATTAACCCCTCATCCTAAACCCAATATCAAAATTCTTATACTCACCAGATTCAATTAATTCTTTCTTATGAAAGATGAATCTATTAGTTTATTATGAAATATGAAAATTAATAATAAGTTTAGGAGTAAAGATGTCAAGACCATCTGGGAATTTATATCATCCAATAAATAAACATCCAGAAGCAATATATTCAGGGTTTTCATGGCCTAATTTGTTTTTTGGTTTTTTTTGGTTTCTCTATAAAAGTATGTGGGGATGGGCAATGATTTCAGTTCTTGCAGCTTGGGGTACTATCGGAATATCAAACTTATTCTTTCCCTTTTTTGCTAATCAATTACATCAAAAACATCTTTTAAAATCAGGATACCTAGGTTCAGAAAATGAAGATTAATGATATTAAAGAGAATAAATCTTTCCAAATTTTTATTTGTATAATAATGGGCTGTTTAATATTGTGGGCACAATTTTTTCTTGATCAAAAAAATGGTGAAGTAGAAGAAATAAGTAATAAAATTGAGAAAAATATAATATAATTTTCAGTTGTTAAAAATTAATGGATAAATATTCTAATTCTAAATGGACTTCAGTTAATAAGATTTTTGGTTGGCGTCACTTTGAAGTTCGTAATGTATTGAAAAAACAGAAAAAAATTGAATTATTTTCAGTTTGCGATAAAAGTATTAGCATAATAATTAATATCGACGAAATTGAAAATAAAGAAAAATGGTTACCAGGATGGAAAGAAATAGTTTAAAAAGTAAACTATTTAAATTAGTAGCTTTACTTGCACTCTCAGTCTCATTTGGATTGGATTGTAATGAAGGAGAGTTGGATCTTGGATGGGGGGATTGTAATTTATTATTATCTTCTAATGAGAATCCAGGATGTATGCCATCTGGATGTTATTCAATTGATCAGACTACTTCTTTAAACTATTCTTATGTTTATTTAGGTGATTTCCCATCACAGATTGTGGAGCTATCAAATTTAAATTATATACATATATCAGATTGTGGTATTTCAGGAGAGATTCCATCTGAGATAGGGAATTTAGGGAATCTGATTTCCTTACAAATATATGATAATAATCATGATTTACCAGATTCATTAGGTCTAGATAGTAATTTGATGGGAGAAATTCCATTAGAATTAGGGAGTCTTATAAATTTAGTTTACCTAGACTTAAGGAATAATGAGCTCATAGGCACAATTCCATCTGAGCTAGGTAATTTAAGTAATTTGAATACTTTATTATTAAGTGGGAATCAATTAACAAACCAAATTCCTGATGAAATAGGAAACCTAGAAGAATTACAAAGTATAGATTTTAGTAATAATCAATTTTCAGGAGAGATTCCACAGTGTTTATTTAGTTTAACAAATTTAACTTTTTTATCACTAGGAACTAATCAGCTTAATGGAAATATTCCTTCAGGAATAGGGGACTTATTTTTATTGTACTATTTAGATTTATCATCAAATAATTTGACTGGTCAAATTCCTTCTGATATAGAAAATTTGACTAATCTATATTTTCTTCATTTATCAAATAATTCGCTTTCAGGATTGATACCAGATAGTATTTGTAATTTAGATTGGAATTTTTCCATGATTCATAATAATNAATTCTGTCCTCCATANCCTGAATGCATAGAAANTTTTATTGGATATCAAGATACTTCAGNATGTTTTGATTGNCCAAATAGCATTGAAGGTGATATNAATAATGATCAATCNCTTGATATCCTTGATATTATACTNACTGTAAATTGTGTNCTTATTAATNACTGNAGTGAATGTTTAAATTTAAATAATGATGAANTAGTAGATNTTCTTGATATTATTNTTATGATCAATAGTATNATGAGTTAGNGATTTGATAAGAAAATTATTATTAATCAAATATATTTATGTTAATTTTATAAGNATCTTTGGGAGNACTTGTGAAATATTTTTTTAGACTATTTNCTATATAAGAATGACAAATTATTTTGAATCAGTAGATTGTTTTGATAGTCAAATAAATTTATCCTTTGTATCGATAGCNAATAAAACAGATATNATTGATGATACAAATACNGCTAGCNAGATAATAAAAGTAGATGCGAGNAAAATTGCAATTCCAGTACAAGANCATACAGATACAGTTAGATGGGTTAGTTCNANTGGAATCTATAAGNAATGTGATGGATTGGNTTCTAATTTGCGATACAATATTATACTTTCATTAAGTGTTGCTGATTGNACTCCTGTTTGTTTTTTTGATCCTATCACTAAAAATTATGCGCTAGTTCATTCAGGNTGGAAAGGTACATATAAAAAAATTTCAATTAATGCTGTTAAATTAATTTTAAGCAATGGCAGTGATTTAGAGAATATATTCGTTTACTTGGGNCCCTCAATATCGAGTAAAAATTATGAGGTAGATATGGATGTTGCTAAATTATTCTCAAAAAATAATTATATATCAAAAGGNGAAAAATATCTTCTAAATATTAAATCTCAAATTAGTAGNGATATTGTAGACATGGGTATNAAGCCAAATAATATTATTTCTTCTAATATATGCACATATGATGATATNAATTTATGTAGTTACCGGAGNGATGGTNANAATGCNGGNAGAATGATATTTTTAATGGGAGAATATGATAGAAGAAATTAAAATTATTATTTTNGGTATTATTCAGGGAGTNACTGAATTNCTTCCTNTTAGTAGTTCTGGNCATATTGTTTTATTTGAACATTTCTTTAACATTAGTACAAATGATATTGTTATTGAGGTTGTTTTGCACTTTGGGACACTATTATCAATACTAATATTTTTCAGAAATGATATTTATAATCTATTAAAAGGAATTATTAATCGNGATAATGATAGNTTGGANTATGGGCTAAGNATAATANTTGCAACGATTCCAATTGTAATTATTGGTTTANTTATAAAGGATCATNTTACATCAATTTTTTATATTAAAATTTTAATGTATACATATATTGTAAATGCAGTTATTTTATTTATGACTAGAGGNAAAGAAGGTGATAATAAGCGAATAAATATAAAAATTGCTATAGCTATGGGNGTTGCTCAAATATTTGCTTTATTCCCTGGAATTTCAAGGGCTGGAATTACTATATGTACAGGGTTGCTTTTAGGGTATCAGCAACGTGAAATAGCTAAATTTTCTTTTTTTATGGCAATCCCAGCTTTAGTAGGTGCAATGATCTTTGAATTAGATAATATAGTTTATAATACTAGTGGAAACTTGATATTGCTTATAGGACTTTTATCTTCAATGATTAGTGGATTGCTTGTATTACGATTATTATTTAAAATATTACAAACTAATAAGCTATGGACGTTCTCTTATTATTGTATATTAATTTGGTTTCTAATTCTATTTATTTTATAAAATGATAAAAAAATTAATTACGCCAGGTCAGACCTTAAGAAGAATAATCTCTAAAGAGATTGGTAATACTTATATATTTTTAGGTGATGACTTTTTCTTTCAAGATATTATTATTAATGGTATAAAAGATAATTTTCTAATTGATAGTGGTGAAAAAATCAACCTTATAATGGGTGTTGATAAAGAAGATGATATTTTAAATAATTTAAATATGAATTCTCTTTTTAATCAAAAGTNCATTGTAATTGTAAGGAATGCAAAAAAAATCAGCAATAAATTCCATTCTGAATTAATTGATTATTTTAAATCTCCATCATCTGATAAGGTTGTGATATTTATTTATAATGATCCGTATGTATCAAATAAATTTGTAACTCAGCTCTCATCATATTCTACATGTATAGATATGAGNACTCCATTTAAAAATAAGATGAAGGAATGGGTTTCTTATTANCTTAAAACAAATAAAATTANAATTTCAANCCATCTTCTNGATCANTTNATAGAGGAATATGGAGATAATACAAAAAATGTNATAAATGAAATAGATAAGCTTAACATNTACTCGAATGGTGATATAGNTAGTATTTTAGATNTAAATTTAAATAAAAAAGAAAATCAAGTTTGGAAATTAGTTGATGCTATCGGCNGAAGANATATNCAAAAAAGTATAGAAATATATAGAAATTTACATAATAATAATANCTCAATGATAAAAATATTAATTAATCTTTTAGATTTATTTAGAGAGCTTATCAANCAGAAAATAAATATNAGCTCTGGNNAGTTTATTCGGAACAAAATTATTTTAAAGAACTTAAATCAGTATGAGCGTTATTTTTCTATNGATGAAATTTTAAATTGTATCAATTTNTTNAGAGATTGCGATTTTGCATTTAAAAATACATCAATAGATGAAAAATACCTTATTCATTCGGTCCTAACTTCTATATGTNTGAGGAAAGATGCGTAAANATTANAGNCAATATGAGGATGAAGAATTAATTGCNATGGTTCAAAAACAGNATAGNCGTGCGTTTAATGAGCTNGTGATTCGCTATGATTCTAAAATTCTTAATTTTATAAATGGTTATATGAATAATTTTGAAATGGCGCAAGACCTAACTCAAGATACTTTTTATAAAATTTGGAAAAATGCAGATAAATATCAGCCAGTTGCCAAATTTAAAACTTGGGCATATACAATTGCAAAAAATTGTGCNTTAACAGAATATCGAAAAATAAAAAGAAGAAATACNTATGCGTTTTCTCAANTNTCAAGTAAAGANAATGAGTTTACNCTAGAAAGNTTNGANGGNNAAGAAAANCGAGAGCTATCTAATGATAATGANACTGTNAAACAAATNAGATTGGCTATATCGCAACTTTCAGATGAATTTCGAGAAATTATTATTTTAAAAGATATTCAGGAACATTCTTATGATGAGATTAGTANTATAACTGNTTTNCCTCTAGGAACTGTAAAATCANGAATAAATAGAGGAAGACAAAAAATAAAAGAAATAATAGAACAAAATAGGAGAAATTCTTAATAATATGGATCGTTATAATTTTGAAGAGCATATAAGTGCATACATTGATGGAGAATTATCTCAAGAAGATAAAAGAAAGTTTGAAGAACTTATTANTAANGATGAGAATTGTAAGAAACGTTATAATGAAATGAATCAAATAGTCAGTAATTTGANCTCNCTTCCAAAATTAGAAACNGATGATAATTTTATAAATAGCCTTAATCAGAANATTGATAACTATGAAAAATNAAATATCTCTATATTTGAAAAATTAAAAAGATATTTTATTTNAAATAGTAANCAAGANANGNTTAGNACTNCANCTATTAGGCCTGCAATGGGAATTGNGATGTCATGNGCNGCTTTTTTAATGGTATTTTATTTATCATCTAATAATTCTAATNCTAATTCAAGTATAGTATCAAACCCATCTGANTTANATGATGANATATATTATTCTGATATTGATTCAACAGACNGTGAACAATATGAGNATGANATTCAGTTGACAAAAGGTTTAGATGAAAGGGANTGATAATATCATCTAAATTAGTTTTTTTNATTAATAAAAAATCATTAAGTTAAGCGGAATTTTTATATGGAGTCAGTTTAATGGCAAAGAAACAAACATTTGGCGATAAAACTAGCAAGGCGAATGCTCAGAATAAAAAATATGTTAAGATTATTCGTTCAACTAGAGGTAAAGATACAAANTCATTAAAATTTAATGAGATGATATTAGGTGTNAATGGTGACAACCTAAATGCAGCAGTTAAAGAATTACTTAATAAATAAATACCTTCTATTAATAATCCCACTTTAAGCATTATAATNCCNTTTTATAATGAAGAGAAATCTTTAGTTNCTCTTTATAATGAAGTAGTTGATGCTATTAAGGAAAATCCAGAATATGAAATACTATTTATAGATGATGGTAGTACTGATCAATCTATAAATGCATTAGAAGAAATCCAATTAAGTAATCCTAGGATTACTATTATTAAACTATCTCAAAATTATGGGAAATCAAATGCTTTAAACGTGGGGTTCCAATTATCTAGAGGTGATATTGTAATCACCATGGACGCAGATTTGCAAGATGATCCCTCAGAAATTAAGAATCTATTAACTAAGATAGAAGATGGATGGGATGTTGTTTCTGGTTGGAAAAAAAATAGGCAAGACCCTTTATCAAAACGCATTCCATCTAAACTGTTTAATTTTATTGTTAGAAAAGCATCTGGTCTTAATATCAATGATTTTAATTGTGGCTTGAAGGCATATAAGAAAAGAGTAACTAAAACATTAAATATTTATGGCGGATTACATAGATTTATACCATATCTTGCAGTATCTAATGGATTTAGTGTTACTGAAATTGCTGTTAACCATAGAGCTCGACAATTTGGAGAGTCAAAATATGGAGGTTCAAGAATGTTAAAAGGTTTTTTCGATTTTTTAAGTGTGGCATTTATTACTAAATACTCTAAGAGGCCACTACATATATTTGGCTTTATTGGATTCTTATTATTTTTAGTTGGGTTAATTATAAATATTTATTTGACAATGAATTGGTGGTATGGAACACCTTTAACGAACCGACCGCTACTCTTTCTTGGCGTGTTGCTTATTATTTTAGGAATCCAGATATTTTCTATGGGTTTTATTGCTGAGTTATTAGTTAACCATATAACTAATAAAAATAAAACTGTAGAAAAGATTATAAAAAAACATTAAGAATGAAGATATCTATTCTTAGTGTCGCTCCCCCATACAGAGGAGGTATTGCTGAACAAACATATTACATGTCTAAATATCTCTCAGATATAAATGATGTTAATGTGATTAATTTCAAGAGGCAATATCCAGAGTTTTTATTTCCAGGTAAAACTCAATATGAATCTGAAGCTATAATTAGACTAGATAATAATTATAGATTAATAGATACCTTGAATCCATTTAGCTGGAGCATGGCTGCTAACTTTATTATAGATGGGAATCCAGATTTGATACTCATTAGATTTTGGAATCCATTTTTTGCAATTAGCTATAGTAGTATAATTAAAAGAATTAAAAGAACTCTTCCAAAAACAAAAATAATAGCCATTTGCGATAATATTATCCCTCATGAACAAAGTATTTTTGATAAACAGCTTATAAAATTATTGTTTTCAAAGATAGATGGATTTATTGTTATGTCAGATCAAGTAAAAGATGAATTGATAGATATAAAACCTAAAGCTCAATATAAAAAACTTTTCCATCCAGTAGTTCTTAAACAGGAGAAGTATAGTCAAGATAAGGTTAGACAGGAACTGAAAATTTATAATGATAAAATTATTTTATTTTTTGGATTTGTGAGGTCTTATAAAGGATTAGATACGCTCATAGAAGCTAATCAAGATTTATCTCAAAAGTTAGAAAATTATAAAATCATAATATGTGGTGAATGTTATGGTAATGAGAATAAATATAATGATATGATATCTCGATTTTCAAAAAATAATGAAATTGAATGGGTTAATAAATATCTTCCAGAAAAAATTGCATCTAAATATTTTGCTGCTGCAGATATTGTTGTATTGCCATATAAAAGCGCATCTCAAAGTGGCGTAATTCCCCTTTCCTATTCATATGAAAAACCAGTTATTGCTTCAAATATCAAAGGAATTAAAGAGATGGTTCAGGATGAGAAAACAGGACTCTTATTCAAGAAATCTGATTCTAGGGATTTGAGTGCTAAAATTATAAAATTTTATCAATCAAATATTAATTATAAAAACAATATTATTGATTTCAGGAAAAATTTTTCTTGGAAAAATTTTTCTAAAGAGATTTTAAATTTTTATAAAACTTTATGATAATTATATGAAAATTCGAGTATATATACTTAATTGGAATGGAGGTGAAGATCTTAAGAATTGTATTGCTTCATTGAAATCTAATAAATATAAAAAACTTTCTATTACGGTGATAGATAATTGCTCTTCAGATAATTCTCCATCTAATCTTCCAGATGATATTTCTGTTATTCCTTTAGGTGAAAACTATGGATTTTCAAATGGTTACAATATTGGAATTAAGAAATCTATTAAAAATGAGGATGAGTACATAATTCTTCTTAACTATGATACAATTGTTAATTCTGATTTTATTGATAGTATTATTGAAAATATAAAAAAACAAAATTCTCAAAAATATATATATGGCGTTAAAATACTTTATCATAGCAATCAAAATATTATTTGGTATGCTGGGGGTGAGGTTAAACTTAATAAGGGAATTATTAGACATGTAGGTATTAGAGCAAAAAAAGAAAAATATATTAATAATTATGATACGGACTATATAACTGGTTGTTGCATGATTATGCATAAAGATATTTTTTTAAAGCTAAATGGTTTTGATGATAGGTTTTTTATGTATAATGAAGATGTTGATTTTTGTTTAAGGGCAAATAGTTTAGGAATTAAATCTAAGTTTTTATCTAAACCTGAAATATTACACAAGGTATCAGCTTCTCTCGGAGGTAACTATTCTTTAAAAAAAATATTTATGAAAATTAAATCTGCATTTCAATTATATAATAAATATTATTCTTTTCATATAGCTATCATTTTTATGATTATGTATTTTATAAAAACTATTTTAATGATAAATAAAAACAATACCTAATATGAATCTGATAAATAAAAAATTTACATTTATTATTGGAGCTCAAAAATGTGGTACTACCACTATGCATAACTTATTATTATCTCACCCAGCATTATCATTACCTGCAATAAAAGAAACACATTATTTTAGTAGAGATTTTTTATACAATAAAGGTATTGATTGGTATTTAAAACATTTTGATTTTAATAAAAAAAATATGTGCGAAGTTGATCCCTCATATTTATTTTTTCCTAATACAGGTCAAAGAATTAAAGATTCAATCCCTAATCTTAAATTTATAGTTATATTTAGGAAGCCTATAGATAGAGCTTTATCACAATATTTGATGTCTTGCTATAGAGGTTATGAAAGCCTTTCATTTTTAGATGCTCTTAATGTTGAGTCGAAACGATTAGAAGATGATGATAATTATTTTTCTTTTATAAATCATAGTTATTTAGAGAGAGGAAACTATACAAAACAGCTTAATAGCTATTTGTCTATATTTGATAAATCGAATTTTTTATTTATTAAATTTGATGATTTAATTTCAATTGATAGTAACAAAAGTTTATTAAAATCAATTTGTAGTTTTATTGATATAGATTCTAGATTATTGCAGTTTGAATTACCTAAATCAAATGCTAAGAAAAAAGTCAAATCTAGTATAATAAGAAATTTGCTTTACAGGGATACAAATCTTAAGAGAGTAGCACAATTTATGGTTCCATCAGATAGGTTGAGGAATAATTTGAAAAATATTATTAATTCTTTTAATTCAACAGATTACAGTGATAAGGATGAATCTCAAAAAATGATTAGTGAACAATTGATGTCATTGCCAAAAAAATACATAGATTGGAATAATTCTCAAGTAGATTCACTATCTAAAGTTTCAGGTTTAAATTTAGATGATTGGATATATGAATAATGAATAATCCTCCTATAATTATTGCGGGTATGCATAGGTCTGGGACATCTCTCGTTACCAATATTTTGAAAAAAGCAGGCCTATCTATAGGTAAAAAACTAGATTCAAATAGTGAATCTATTTTTTTTCAAAGAATAAATATATGGATGATGTCTTTATTGGGGGCTTCATGGGATTCTCCTAAGAATTTTGAAGATATAGATGAGGAAATAAGAGGAAATATTATTAATCAATTAAATGCATTGCTTAATAGTAGAACAAATTCTCTTTATTTTGGTTGGTCTTCTATAATTAAGAAAGACTCATTTGCTAGAATTGATACCCCATGGGGTTGGAAAGACCCTCGAAACAGTTTTACTTTAGGCATATGGAGAGAAGTATTCCCTGGTTTAAAAACTATTTATATAATTCGGCATCCAATAGATACTGCAGAAAGTTTATTGAGACGACAGATGAAAGAAAAAGATAAGGATATCCAAAGAGAAAAACAATACTCTGATCTGGTTAAATCTTTACTATCAATAAATCATACTAGCTATAATTCTAGCATGCTATTAAATTCATATAATGATTGTTTTAATTTGATTGGTCTATATTATAAACAAATATTAGCTGATTCAGGTCAGAACTCCTTAATAGTTAAATTTGAAGATATTATATCTTACCCAGAAACTGAGATTCAAAAAATTATTAGATATTGTAACCTTGATTTAGATAAAAAGGGATTAGGAGAAGTTGTAGATAAAATTGATAAAAGCAAGTGCTATGCATATAAAAATAATTCTGAATTACTAGATTTTGAACATTTATTTGAAGAATTAATAAAAACTATGGGATATACTATTTGAAATTAGATGATAAAATAAAGGTTATTAGCATATTATTGGCAATTTGTAGCATTTTATTTTACAAAGTGATGTTTGCTGATTATATGTTTTTAAGTGCAGATAGCTTATCCGCTAAATCTGTTTCTCATGGTATCAATATTTCTAATGATAAATATAATGAATACCCCACTTGGATGCCTTGGATGTTTGCTGGCCTTCCATCTACACATTCAATGCAGAATATTTCTGCATATTATTTTCCTCATCACATTATATCTAATTTGAAATTATTAGGGATTCCATGGTTTTGGAATTTTGCATTACATTTTATTTTTTGTGGTCTTGGAATGTACTTGTTGCTTAGAAAGCTAAAATTAAGATTTTATTCATCACTGCTAGGAGCTTGCTGTTTTATGATTAANCCATGGATGATAGTTAATATCGTACATGGACATGGAAGTCAAGTTATGACTGCTGCATATATNCCNTGGATTGTTTGGGCNATGCTAAGTTTAAAAAATAATCCTAATATTCGCAATATGTCAATCTTGGCATTNTTAATTGGNTTGCAACTTCAAAGAGGGCATNTNCAGATTGCATATTATACCTGGNTTATTATGGGTATATATATTATTTATGATTATATCTCAATNAAAAAAATTGATATAAATTTTTTATGGAAAGGAATTATATCNTCATTCCTTGGTTTATGTATGTCCCTATGGATATATATACCTTTGCTTAATTATACNCCANATTCTGGTCGNTCAANACCAAAATGGATAGANTCTGCAACCAACTGGTCNCTACANCCGTATGAAATGCTTACGATAATTNTACCATCTAGTTATGGGTTNGGNGATANCTCTTACTTTGGATATATGCCATTTACTAACTTTCCTAATTACACTGGATGTTTATTAATAATTTTAGCCTTATTTGCTTTTTATAGGAATAATAATAAAATAATATATTTCTTTTTGTCTTTNTGCTTTTTTTCTCTATTTGTATCATTTGGAAAACATTTCTTCTTTTATGAGATTTTATTTAATTGGTTACCTTACTTTAATAAATTNAGGGTTCCATCCATGATNATGGTGATTTTTCAATTTTCTATTTTAGTNCTAGCTTCTATNGGTTTAAATAATTTGTNAGATAAAATNAAGGAAAATAANTATGATAAATTTATTTTAAANTCCGTTTCAATATTTTCTATTTTATTTTTTTCTATAGCATTAGCTAGATATTTTAATNATGATTTTTCAANCCATCAATTTCAAGATCCTAATGTTAATATGACTATTAATAACTATAGGTTGTTAATTATGAAAAATGATATTATTANTATATCAATTCTATTGACGCTATTTATATCATCAATAATCGCAGTTCTTAATAGGAGAATTACTCTTACCATATTTTCTGTTGGATGNATATGTNTTTCTGTAGCTGACATGTATTTAGTTAATAAGAAAATTATTAATCCAGAAAGTCCTTATACTCCATCTGTTATTAAACATAAAAAATATTTGGATGCACAATTTAGAAATGATACTATAATTGATTTTTTAAATAGTGATAAANCAAAATTTAGAGTTCTTCCTATTGGNGAGTTGGNAGATAATCGATTGGTTGCTTTTAATATTGAATCTTCAGTGGGATATCATCCCGCTAAATTAGCTTCATATGAATTGATANATAAAAATGTTGGCATCAATGATAATATNCTAAGACTANTCAATATTAAGTATCTTTTATCAACTCANAAATATCCTACCGATCAAGCAGAAAGCTTATCCCTTNAAAGAGTTAAAAGTGGTAAATATTATAATAATTTCAAATACAAAGANGTGTATATATATGAATATCTCAATGCAGGTAAGCGAGTNCAGTTTTTATCTGATATCCGNTACGTAGAATCAAAGGAACAGGGTTATGAAATACTTAAAAATTCAAAGATTAATATTTCTAGAGACTCATTTATATCCAAAGAGAATTATAATAAAAATATAGATTTAATGTCTTATAATAATAATTCAATTCTTGAAATTAAGGAATGGTCACCTAATAANATNATTATTAAGACAAATGCTATTGGACNNAATGATAAGAAACATTTTGTTTTATTAAGTGAAATGTATTTTCCATATGGGTGGGAAATAAGCGGTGATGATGGTATTGAAATTATTGAAGTTAANAACTTNCTTAGAGGNTTTTTTGTATCTAATGGGGAAAAAGAAATAGTATTATCATTTGAACCAAAAGATCTTAAGTATGGTTCAATTATAACTTACTCTNCCTTGTTTGTANTANTATATATGCTATTTTTCTCATATAGAAGGAGCCTNAATGAAAGAATTTAAACTTCAGTCTAGCATTAAATTAGTTTTATTTGTATTTGCATTAGCAATGGTTCTTATTGTTTTATGGATTAATAGCTCAATCATATCTAATCTTAGAGAAGAGAATCGTNANCAGTTAGAAAAAATNGCAAAGTCATATAGTGAGTCGATTAGTAATTCAACGGATGAAGAGTTGAAGTTTATCATTAATAGNCTACTTCCATCATTAAATTTNCCTATAATTATTACAACTGGAGAGGAAATATATGCTACTATAAATNTAGATATTCCTAATGATAATAATTATGAANAGNAAATATGGGANCTCNTAAGAACAATGGACCAAACATTTAACCCATTTGATATTACAAGAGTTGATNANGAAGGAAATAGAATTTTAGTTAGTAAAATTCATTATGGTGATCAAAAAATTATTAAAACNATTTCTGTNCTTCCTTATTTAGAACTAGGTTTTGCTTTTTTATTCATTTCAATNTCNACATTTGGNTTTCAGCTTATTAGNGCAAATGAGAGAAATTCNATATATGCAGGAATGGCAAGAGAAACAGCTCATCAGCTAGGNACGCCTATCTCATCCTTGCTAGGNTGGGTGGAATTNTTAAAAGAAAAAATAGCTACGAAAAAAAGAAATGAAATATTAGTTTCGATGAAAAAAGACTTAGATAGATTGGCTGAAATTAGTGATCGTTTTTCAAAAATAGGNTCAAAAGTAAATTTNAAAAAAATTAATTTAAAGTCCNTATTAGAGAAAGTTACTTTATATATGGTTGAGAGGCTGCCNAAAAGCTCCAAAACTAATATNTTATTATCTTGTCAAAAAAATATAAATATAATGGGTGATCCGGTANTGCTNAGTTGGGCATTTGAAAATATTATCAAAAATTCGATTGATGCTATAGATAAATTAGATGGNAAAATTTCAATCAAAATGTCTATTNATGAGAATAGTGTTTCAATCTTATTTTNAGATAATGGGAGGGGAATAAAAAGGAATGATTGGAATAATATTTTNAANCCAGGTTTTAGTACTAAAAAAAGAGGTTGGGGGCTAGGGCTTAGTTTGACTCAGAGGATAGTCAAGGAAATACATGGAGGTGATATTTCGGTTATTGACTCAAGTTTAGAAGGAACACAAATCGAATTATTATTGATAATATGAAATTTGTATTAGCATCAAATAGTCCAAGGAGGAAAAAAATATTATCTCAATTTGGTTTAGAGCCTATTATTACTCCACATAAATTTAATGAAGAATCTATTGATAAAAATTTGCTTCCAGAAGAGTACTGTCAATTAATATCTAGAGGAAAGCTGCATAGTGTTATTAGTGATTGGGAATCCTATCCTGTAATCTCTGCAGATACTATTGTAGTTATTGATAATATTATATTAGAAAAGCCTATCGATAAAGATGATGCATTAAGAATGTTAAATTGTTTAAGTGGAAAAGAACATTTAGTGATTACAGCTGTAAATTTTTGTTATAAAAATAAAGATATTAAATTTTCTTTTACTGAGAAGACTTTTGTCAAATTTAATATCTTAGACCAAGAAGAAATTCTTTATTATGTAAATAAATATAATCCTTATGATAAATCTGGGTCATATGGTATTCAAGATTTTAGTGCGGTATTTGTTGAATCAATAAAAGGTTGCTTCTTTAATGTAATGGGCTTGCCTTTGTCAACTTTATTTCAGTATTTTAAGAAGTTCGATTTAGTAAATTTTCCTTTAGATATAGGCGGTTAAAAATGAGTGAATCAAAATTATTTTATGTAGAATTAAAAGAATATAGAGAATCTTCAGAAATCTCCTTAGAAGATATATCTGATTTTACGAAAATTGATATTAAATATTTGCTAGCGATAGAAGAGGGTGATTTTTCTTGTTTGCCAAATGTTTATATGAGATTATTTCTTCGATCATATTGTGAATATTTGAAAGTGGATGCGGTTAAGGCTTTAAATGATTATGAATTTCATACAATTGGTAAAATAAGTTCTGAAAGTATAATATCTACAGATAATATACAAGATCAAGATATTGAAATAGACCCGTCATTAAGTCAGGATGACTTAAATGTTGCTCCTATAACAAAATCACAAATCATGACAATTGCAGCTACTATTATAATGTTAGCATTAGCTTTTTATTTAATTAGTAGTATAACAAGCACAGATACTAATAGTATTAAACAAAGCCAGAATAGTTTAGAAGAAAAATATTTAGAGGATAAGAGTGCTGAAATCTCTAGTAATCCAGCTCTTTCTTCACTTCCTAACCAGAATTTATTATCGAGTAAAGAATTTAGCTCTACCCCAATATCATCAAAATCATATTTTTTGAATACAGAATTCCCACCATATATATTTACAATTAAAGCTTTAGCTCAAACAAAGATTAATATTGATAATGGTGGGGAGCAAATAATTAATAAAATTATTAATGAGGGAGACTATTTTTCCTTTGATGTCAGCTCTGTTATTAAGTTCGATTTATGGAGCACTTCTCATATTACTTGCAAGCTCAATGATATAAATTTAAGCAGCACATTATTCGGAGTAGAAGAATATTCAATAAGAGGGAGCTTTGAATCGGAAGATCAAAAACTTTACTATCAATTGCATCCTCAGTTTAAGTATTAGAAAAACTCTCAGTTCCACAGAAAACGCATACACTAAAACTAGACCCATATATACCTAATCAACTTTATATAATTTTGTTTTAGAAACATTCTTTTTTTTAAAAAAAAAAGAATTTATTCTTGCATATTAGTGGTTAAGTATAATATAATAGTGGGTGAGTGTGGGTTAAATAACCTAAATTTAAAGAGTGTGTAAAAATGAATAATGTAAAACTAAGATTCTCTGGAGAGTATTTAAATACTCTTGATGCAAAAAATAGAATGAATATTCCTGCTAAGTTTAGGAAAGTTCTAGATCCTATTAATGACAGGACATTTGTTATAACTAGAGGATTTGATCAATGCTTAACTTTATATCCTATTTATGAATGGAATATAGTAGAACAGCAATTGGCCTCACTCAGTTCTCTTCGAAATAGAAATAGAAATTTTGTAAGGTCTATAGTTAGGTATGCTTCTTATGTTCAATATGATAGGCAAGGTAGAATAGTTATTCCTGATAACTTGAAGGCATATTCGAAAATTGATAAAGATGTAGTCATTATTGGTATGATAAGTAAAATAGAAATATGGAATCCGGATAAAATTGATAAATACGATAGCGAATTGAATATAGATGAGTTCGATGATTTGGCTGATGATATAAGTTTTTAGCATGAAGAATAAGGTCGACTGCCATCCCCATATACCAGTTTTACTAGATGAGACAGTTAGCCAATTAATAACAAAATTAGATGGAGTATATGTTGACTGCACTGTTGGATTTGGTGGACATGCAATAGAAATTTTAAGCAATATAGATAGAAATGGGAAGCTAATTGGATTTGATTATGACCCTTATGCCCTGGAATACTCAAAAACAAGATTAGAAAAGTTGAATAGTAATTTTGAATTATTTTTATCTAATTATAGTGAAATAAAAAAGAATCTTAAATTATTAAATATTGATAATGTTGATGGGATTTTATTTGACCTTGGTATCTCCTCCTACCAAGTTGACTCAGGGTATAAGGGTTTGTCTTACCAAGTTGACTCCCCGCTTGACATGCAGCTAAGTTTAAGGGCGGGTGCTAATTTAAGAGATATATTGCATAATTCTACAGAATTAGAAATAGCAAATATCATTTATAAGTATGGAGAAGAGAGGGGCTCTCGAAGGATTGCAAAATCAATATCTAAATATGTCAAGAAGAATAAAATGGAAACAAATCGAGATTTAGTTGAATCTATAAAAGAGATTGTGCCTGATAGATTTTTAAATAAAACCTTATCAAGAGTATTTCAGGCTTTTAGAATTAAAGTTAACAATGAATTAGATAATATGGTTAATGCTATAAATGATGCAATTGATATTCTAAAACCAGAAGGAAGATTGGCTGTTATAACTTTTCACTCAATTGAAGATAGGTTAATTAAAAATATATTTAGAGATTTTTCGAATGGAAAAGAATCTATAGTAAGAGAAATGGGATTTAATTTTCCACGTAAATGTAAAAAAATTGTAAGACGAATAACAAAAAAACCAATTTGCCCAACATGGGATCAAATTAAAGCAAATAAACGCTGTCGTAGTGCTAAGCTAAGAATAGTAGAAAAAATATAAAAAGGAGATAATTATGTTAATTGAACCTGGAAATTTAATGGATCAGAAAGCAAGAATTTTTGTAATAGGAGTTGGTGGTGGTGGCGGTAATGCTTTAAATAGAATGATAGAAGAAGGCATGACTAACGTTGATTTTGTCGCGATGAATACAGATGCTCAAGATTTAGAGTATAATAATTCNCAGACGAAACTACAAATTGGTAAAGAATTAACTCAAGGGCTTGGTGCTGGAGCTAATTCAGATATTGGTAAACAAGCAGTTGAAGAAAATAAAGAAATTATTGTTAAAACTTTAAATAAAGCTAATATGGTATTTATTACTGCTGGAATGGGTGGAGGTACTGGTACTGGCGCAGCTCCTGCGATAGCTAGGATATCAAAAGAGTTAGGCATATTAACTGTAGGCGTAGTTACAAGACCTTTTAAATTTGAAGGTCCNATGAGGAAGAAGAGAGCTGAAGAAGGAATCCTTGAATTNAAGAAGAGTTGNGATACTGTATTAGTAATTCCAAATGAAACTTTATTAGAAATAACGGATGAATCAACTACTGTTATGGATACTTTTAAAATTGCAGATACGGTATTACTTCAAGCTACAAAAGGAATATCAGATTTAATTAATGTTCCNGGTTTAATTAATCTTGATTTTGCAGATGTAAGTAGAGTTATGAGAAATGGTGGTGATGCAATAATGGGTACTGGTAGAGCTCGCGGAGAAGAAAGAGCTATTTTAGCTGCTAATCAAGCTATCAACTCACCTCTTTTACAAAACCAGAGNATTAAAGGTGCTAGAGGAGTTTTNATTAATATTACTAGNTCTGATGATTTAGGTATTCATGAATTGGANCANGCTTCTAATATAATCTACAAGGCTGCTGGTTATGATTCAGATGAACAAATACAACAAGATCATGGTGAAATTATACATGGGTGTACTATTGATAATTCATTGAAAGATGAAGTTAGNGTTACAGTTATAGCTACAGGCTTAGATAAGGGNTTNGATTCTATTTCAGATTCAGATAATGNAAATCATACAGAACCTNCAAATATAGATAGATACACAATTCCAGATCATAATTACAATAATCCTCAGACATCAATAAATATAATGAATAAAAACGAAGAATTATTAAATCAGAAAAATGAAGAAGATNAGGCAGAATANATTAATTCAGAAGCTGAATTAGAAGTTGAGAATAATGAGCCAATACNTGTTTTTGGAGGGGANGANCTTGATGTTCCTGCGTATTTAAGAAATAGAAATGTAGAATAATAATGAAAAATACTTACAAATTAATTTTAGGTTTTTCATTTACAGTATTTCTTTTGNTATTCATTACTATTAAAATGGACTGNCATGAAATAAAAAATGATATTATTAGTTTAAAAATGAAAAAAAGAATTATTGAAGATAGTATTAAAGTTCTTAAATCTAAAGAAACTCATTTATTAAGTAAAAATAGAATAGAAAGTATAGTTAAAGAAAAATTTGGGATGTATTCCCCTTATCCAGAATCTTTAGTAGTGGTTGTAAGATGAGTCGATTGTACCTATTTCATCAAAATAGAGTAAGAGTTATTTTGAATGGAGTNATTTTTATAGGCTTAATTATATTAATCAGATTTTTTTACATACAGGTTTTAAATGCTGAAGGNTACCATGANACTGTATCTAAAAAAATTAATTTTAAAAAGAAGGTGAAAGGTGATAGAGGNAAGATTTATGATAGAAATGGGATAGCATTAGCAGAAAATATTACNAAAGTAACTTTTTGGACAAACACTAATCANGATATAGATAAGAAATCTATAGCTTCATTTTTATATCAAGAATTTGATATACCAGAATCATCTACAATTGAATTAATTAATAGCAAAAACACAAATTATCTGCCATTTAAGAAAGATATTATCCTANAAGATATTACGAAAACTATTAATAAAGCAGAATCTATCAAGGGCTTATATCTTGATAAAAAAACAAAAAGATTTTATCATTATAAAAATGCCTGTTCTCATTTAATTGGNCATATTGATTATAATGGTNAAGGGAAGTCTGGAGTTGAATTGCAATTTGANTCAGTATTAAAAGGAAATGAGAAAATTGAAACATTNGANAANTCAAGAAGTAGTCGTTTCTTAAACAAGAGTAAAGAAAGTTTTAATTCCAATTTATATGGGAATGATATTCATCTTACAATTGACATCCAATTACAAAATATATTATTTGAAGCTATCAAAAGAGGGTATGAAAATTCCAATGCNAAATCTGCGAATGGAATAATTATTAACCCTAATTCAGGTGAAATCCTTGCNTTGGCTAGTGTCCCAGGATTTAATCCTAATGATGGNTATGTAGATGATTTAAAAAAAATAAAGAATAATACTATATCAGAACAATATGAGCCCGGNTCAACATTAAAAGTNATTTCAATTTTAGATGCAATATCAATAGAAGATATAAAAGATGGAATGTTATTTGATTGTGAAAATGGAGAATATAATTTNCCAGGATCAAAAGTTTTAATTCATGACCATGANCCAAATCAAAAGTTATCTTTAGANGANATTTTAATATATTCAAGTAATATTGGNATTGCCAAACTATCAGATATNATTGGTNAAGAACAGATATTTAATTCCCTTAAAAAATTTGGATTAGGGACTAANACCGGNATTGATTTACCTGNAGAAGAAAGAGGATTTTTNCGACCTTTAAAATCTTGGTCAAAGGTATCTAAGNCAATGGTTTCTATGGGGCAAGAAGTTTCAGCGACAAATTTACAATTATCTATAATCTATGCTTCAATAGCGAATGGAGGTTATCTACTTAANCCTAAAATTATTAAAAAAATAGATAATTCAACTAATGATGNTACCTTGAATGAAGTAGAAGTAATAAGAAAAGTAATGANTAAAAATCAAAGTNATAAAATNTTAGATATTTTAACTAAAGCAGTTAAAGATGGGACTGGAACTAATGCTATTATACCTGGTTACAATGTTGCAGGNAAAACAGGTACAGCTGAAAAATTTATAGATGGAGCATATTCTNAANAATATTTTGTTTCTTCATTTGCATCTATATTNCCATCTGATANTCCTAAGTTTGTATGTGTNATTTCTGTTGATTCTCCAGNATATCATAAGCATTGGGGNAATATNACAGCCGCCCCTATCGTTAAAGAAATTTATAAACAGATTATTATTAATGATTACTTATCTGATAATCAGAATAATAGAGAAGTTATATAGACTATGAATTTAAATAATTTATTAGATGGAATTAAATATAATGTATCAGAAAATTTANATTTAGATAAATATGATATAAATAATATTGTATATGATTCGCGAAAAGTATCAAGTAATTCTATGTTTGTCGCTATTAAAGGCGAAAAATATGATGGCCACAATTTTATGCGTGAAGCAGCTTTATCAGGCGCAATAGCAATTGTTGTTGACCAAGAGAAAGTTAAAAATATAAATAAAATTCATTCTTCAAGTCTTAATGAAGATATTTTTTTAATTAAAGTTAAGAATACTAGAAAGGCTATGTCAAAATTAGCTAGTAATTTTTTCGAATCTCCATCATCAAAAATAAATACAATAGGGATAACTGGAACGAATGGAAAAACTACAACTTCATATATAATAAATGAGATATTTAATTATAATCGTTTAAAATCAGCAAGTATCGGGACTCTAGGGTTTATTTCTAATTCTAGTATTATTAATACAGGTTATACAACACCTGAATCAGTAGAATTGCATAGCTTTTTGAATCAATTATGTCAAGCTAAAATTGATAATGTAGTAATGGAGATTTCTTCCCATTCTCTTGCATTACATAGAGTTGATGATGTTACTATTAATACAGGTATATATACGAATTTATCTCCTGAACATTTAGACTTTCATGGAAATTTAGAATCTTATTTTTCAGAGAAATTAAAGCTATTTAGTTTATTGAAAAATAATGGGAATGCTATAATTAATTTAGATGATTCTTATTCCAATAGGATAATTAAAAAAATCAAATCAAATGTTATTACGTATGGTTTTAATAATAGTGCAGATATATATCCTACAAAATACAATATTGAATACAATAAGATGTCATTTACTTTATCTATTTTTAATGAGCATTATGATTTTGAATCAAATATAATAGGAAGGTTTAATATATATAATATAATGGCTTCAGTTGGNTGTGCTTTAAATAATGATATTAATATTTCAGATATTATTAGTTCAATTAAAAAGATAAAGGCGATTCCAGGTAGAATGGAATTTNTTGGNACTAAAGATAAAAAAATATTTATTGATTATGCNCATACTTCAGATGCATTTNAAAATATATTTCAGNTAGTAAATGAAATCAAAAAAAATGAAAATCAGATTATGGTNTTATTTGGCTGTGGTGGTGATAGAGATAAAAATAAAAGATCACAGATGGCAATGATTGCAGAAAAATATTGTGATGAGATAGTNNTAACTTCAGATAACCCTAGGACTGAATCTCTAGATAGTATAATTAATGATATTAGNATGGGATTTTTATATAGCAAGCATACAATAATTAAAAANAGAGAAGAAGCTATTAAATATGCTATCAATAAAATGAATAAAAATTCTATNTTNCTTATTTTAGGAAAAGGTAGAGAAAATTATGAAATAATAGGCAAAACTAAATATGGGCATGATGATNTTCANATTGTAAAAAGAGAATTANATGAGAGTTGATATTGGAGATAAATTAGTTTTTAGTAAGATTTTCAATCAATTAACTAAATATGATATTTCTTCAATAAAATTTAATGGGATATCTATTGATTCTAGAAAAATTGAAAAAGGAGATATATTTATTGCTTTAAAGGGCCTACAAAGTGATGGCCATGATTTTATAGATAGCTGTTTAAATAAAGGAGCCTCATTTGTAATTAATGAAAAGNATAATGAGCGAAATATGATAAAAGTTNAATCATCAAAAGCTATTATAAAAGATATGGCTATTAAATATAGAAAAAATATGAGATGTAAGGTTGTAGCTATTACAGGATCAAATGGAAAGACTACAACCAAAGAAATGCTGTATCATATATTAAGCTCTAATTATACTATATCATATACNAAAGATAATTTTAATAGTACTATTGGTATGCCAATNTCTGTTTTTTCAATTTCTAATTCAGATGATATATTTTTAGCAGAAATAGGTACAAATCAAAAGGGTGANATTGCATATTTATGTGAAGTAGCAAAACCTGATTTTGGAATTATTACTAATATAGCTGAAGCCCATATAGCGAACTTTAATAGTTTAGATGAAATATATAAAGAAAAGTTAAATTTATTCAAGTCAGTTTCTAAAGATGGGACAATATTTGTAAATATGGATGATCATTATTTGTCATCTAGTATAGATTNATTGAATTCAAAGAAAATTAAGTATGGATTTAANAATCAATATGATTATAAAGGGACTTATAGTAATAATGAATCTAATAAATTATCAATTACAAATTTNAATAAATCAGATAGTTTNACATTAAATATTCCTCATTTNAATACTAATATGGCAAAAAATATTTTATGTTCGTTTGCATTAGTATCTGAANTGGGAATTGATANTGCTACATTTAAAAANCAAATTAATTCTTTTAATATTCCTAATGGGCGAGGAAATTTTATTTATAAAAATNATTGTACTATAATTAATGACACCTATAATTCAAACNATTCCTCGACTATTNCAGGGATTAAATCNTTAAATCGTTATAATAATAGAAAAATAGTTGTTTTAGGAGATATGCTAGAGTTNGGGNATAAATCTATTGAATTTCATANAGATATTTTACATCATTTAGTAGAAAATAATATTAAAAATGTATTTTTGTATGGTGAATTAATGGAGTATTTATATAAAGAAGCACAAAACCAAAAAACAGATATTAATATTTTTTATTTTCAAAGTCAGAACGAATTAATNAAGGTTATAAATACGTACATAGTAAAAAATGATTTTATTTATATAAAGGGATCAAGAAGTATGAAAATGGAAAATATAATTAAAGGAATCANATAATGTTGTATGAGTTATTATATCCATTAAGAGAACATTTTTTTATATTTAATGTATTTCAGTATTTAACTTTTCGTGCAGCTGGAGCTGTTATNACATCTCTTTTAATAAGTTTCTTCATCGGGCCTAAGATCATCCGCACACTCAAAATTCGTCAAATTGGCGAAAAAATCTATAATGGGCCTGAATCTCACCATAAAAAAGAAGGTACACCTACTATGGGGGGGATAATTTTATTATTATCAATTATTCTCCCCTCTATCCTATGGTGTAGATTAGATAATGTATATTTTCATTTAATATTATTTATAACAATNTTNATGGGTTTTATTGGTTTTATTGATGATTATTTAAAGGTGATTAAATCATACAATAAGGGACTTATTGCTAGATATAAGCTTATTGGACAATTTTTATGTGGATCATTATTAGGGTATTATTTGTTGACAAATAATAGCTTTGCTTTTATTATTGAGAATGGGCAGAAAATTAGNATTCCTAATACCGCNATTGCATTACCATTTTTATCTAATGGATTTTATGATTTAGGTTTTTTTTATATACCATTAGTTATNATNATTATTATAGCTTCATCTAATTCTGTAAATCTAACAGATGGNCTTGATGGATTAGCTACGGGATTNGTGGCTATTAGNTGTATGACNTTTTCTGCAATAGCTTATGCNACTAGCCGATATGANTTTAGTGATTATTTAAATATNTTTTTCATTCCTGGTTCTGAAGAATTATTTGTTTTTTCATTAATAATCGTAGGNAGNTGNATTGGATTTTTATGGTTNAATGCATANCCTGCAAAAATATTCATGGGAGATATTGGNTCATTACCTTTAGGTGCNGCCCTAGGTGGATTAGCAATTATTTTTAAGAAAGAAATTTTATTGATTATAATTGGNGGAATATTTGTTTTAGAAGCACTAAGNGTAATTTTNCAAGTANTATACTTTAAAATAACAAAATTGNAATNAGGNAAAGGAAANAGACTATTTAAAATGGCACCTTTTCANCATCATCTTGAATTNTCAGGATGGCATGAAAGTCAAGTAGTTGTTAGATTATGGATTATTGGTATTTTATTTTCAATATTATCTTTAACTACTTTTAAAATTCAATGATTAATATAAAAAATATAAACCCAGGAGATGTTAAATTAGGTGTTTTGGGTGCGGGGAAGTCTGGCTTATCAGTATCAAAATTAGCAAAGTATTTAGGATTNAATATTTTNCTTAGTGAATCTAATAAACCTCAAAATGAACTTGATCTTAAAGGAATCGATTTTGAAGTAGGNGGGCATACAGATAAAATTCTTGATTCTGATTTAATAATTAAAAGTCCAGGGATACCTAATGATATTAGTATTATTAAAAAAGCTATTAAAAAAAATATTCCAATAATTAGTGAAGTTGAGTTTGCTAGTTGGTTTTCTGATTCNCCAATCATTGGGGTTACTGGNACTAATGGCAAGACTACCACTGTTAATTTAATACATAATATATTTCTAAAAGCTGGCTTTNAATCTATGCTNGGTGGTAATGTNGGTATACCATTTTCNGATAANGTATATAAAGAAATTTTAAGTGAAAATCAAAATNGAATTCATATTTTAGAATTAAGCAGNTTCCAATTAGAACATATACCTCACCTATCTTTAGACGTTGCTTGTATATTAAATATATCTAGAGACCATTTAGANAGATATAATAGTTTTGAAAAATATATTGATACTAAATTAAATATTATAAAAGCAGTTAAGTCAAATGGATTTATTANTTTCAATAATNATGATTCCATTTTAAAAGAAAAAATTATTAATAAANATAATACCATTCCATTTAGTTATAAAGATGTNCAATCNGAAATATTTAAATTAGATGAGATNCATCTTAGAGGAATCCATAATCATAGCAATATTTCNGCTGCTTTAGCTGTNTCTAAGATATNTAATATTGATTTTGAAATTTTCATTAAATCAATTAAAGATTTNAAACCATTGCCACATAGAATAGAATATATACTTACATTNAATAAAACTAAGATATATAATGATTCAAAATCAACTAATATAGACTCTATGTCTGTTGCAATTGATGCCTTTAATCAAAATATTGTTATAATTGTAGGTGGTNTAGATAAAGAATCATCTNATTTTCTTAATNTATTTAGANAGTATTCAAATAAAATAACTCATGTTGTTTGTTATGGNGAGAGCGGTCAANTAATCTTTAATCAAATTAAAAATCATATAAAGTCAAGTTATAATAAAAATTTTGAAATTTCAGTTTCTAATGCNTTATCAAAGTGCAAAGGAGATGATGTTTTATTNTTTTCTCCAGGGTGTGCNAGNTATGATCAATTTAAGAATTATATAGATAGAGGGAATAAATTCAAGGAAATTATTTTTGGTTTATCATGATTTAAAAATTAGTATTTCAAATTTTAAAATTATATTATTTGTTATATGTGCTATTGGTATTGTGACACTTTATAGCGCTAGTAGNAATATTGCATTATTAAAATTTTCAGATTATAAANATATATTCTTTAATCAATCNGTAAGATTATTTATAGGATTTATATTATTGTTAATAGCATCTTTTATTGATTATAAATTTTATAAGAAAAATGCTAAATGGATTTTACTGTTTTGTTGGTTTATGCTTTTGATTGGCTATATTACTTCTTATTATGAAAATATAGTAACATCTAGAGGNATAATCNTATTTGGGAAAAANATCTTAACAACATCTGATCTTGCTAAATTTGGNATNATAATTTATTTATCTTCATTTATTGAGCTTAATAAAAGAAAAATAAATGATATTAAAGTTTTATTNAAGGAACTATTTCCCTATNTATCTATTACTTTGCTATTAATTTTCTTCCA
Organism: Fidelibacterota bacterium; assembly: GCA_002703645.1. Lineage (GTDB taxonomy): Bacteria > Fidelibacterota > Marinisomatia > SCGC-AAA003-L08 > D37C17 > TMED161. The sequence goes on from NZUX01000015.1 coordinate 35,000, forward strand.
ACCTGATATGAGTACTACATTTACTATATCAATTATATTNTTATTGATNATATATATAGCGGGANTTAGCACTAAATATATATACTCTTTTTTAGTTGTNAGTACATTAATTGTTGNATTTAAAATTATATTTACNCCNTTTCAAAGGATAAGATTTTTAAATTGGTGGAGTGGAACTGGAGATGTNCAAAGTAATGCCTCTATTTTAGCTTTATCAAAAGGTGGAATACTNGGGAATGGTTTAGTAGAAAGTGAATTTAGNAANGGATTATTGCCTGCNGTCCATACNGATTTTATTTTGCCAATAATAGGAGAAGAATTTGGGTTTATTGGTATACTATTTATTTTTATTTTATTTTATTTTTTCATGTTTTATGCAATTAAAATTTTACAGAATATCCCTGATTTATTTGGTTTCTTCCTAGGTTTAGGTATAATTATGAATGTNATAATTTATTTNATAATTAACTCTTCTTATGTAGTAGGNATTTTNCCNACTACAGGNCTACCATTACCATTTATAAGTTATGGTGGCTCTCATTTAGTTTTAACTTTAGGTTCTATGGGAATATTTTTGAATATAGCTAATCAAAATATTAAAAAAAAATGGTGAAATATTAATTATGAATCCTAAAAAAATNAAAGTTTTAATTGCAGGGGGTGGCACTGGAGGACATTTATTCCCAGCTATAGCAATTGGTGATGAATTAAAGAGTAATAATGTTCAAGTCAAGTATATTGGAAGTAAATATGGGATAGAGTCTTCATATCAATTTATAGATAAAGAAGATATTGTATTNTTAAATCTAAGAGGAATACAAAGGTCTTTAAGTATTAAATCAATTATAAGAAATTTAGCATTACCATTTAGAATAATTAAAAGTTTTTATANAGTTAATAAAATAGTAAAAAAATTTAATCCAGATATGATAATTGGGACAGGTGGNTATTCATNTGCAATACCATTATATATTGGAATTAAAAATAAGATNTTAACAGCAATTCAAGAACAAAATGTAATTCCTGGGATGGTCACTAGAAAATTTTATAATAAAGTCGATNTNATCTTCACATCATTTGAAGAAACAAATNAATATCTAGATANNAATAAAATANTATTTACTGGNAANCCAATTAGATCAATAATAAAAAAAANAAATATNGAAAAAGCTAAAAAAANNNTAGGGTTAGAGGCTGAAAGATTTACTATCCTNATAATAGGTGGAAGTCANGGGGCAAAATCGATAAATAAGCATATTGCAAAAGAGTATAAAAAATATCTAGATAATAATATTCAAATAATTTGGCAANTTGGTAAAAATTCAGATANTTTNATAAATNGTATATCTAGNTCTANTATTAAAATCTTTGAATTTATNAATGAAATGGATTTGGCTTATTCAGCCTCAGANTTNATTATATCTAGAGCTGGAGCAACGGCAATTTCTGAAATTNTATTTTTAGAAAAACCTTCCATATTAATACCATANCCATATTCAGCTAATAACCATCAAGAAATTAATGCAGATACTTTAGAGAAAAAAAATANTGCAATTAAANTTAATGAAGAAGAATTTAAAAAAGGAAAGTTAGAAGANATGATATTTGAGTTATCAAAATCTAGTTCTAAAATTAATTTTTATATTAATAANATAAAAAAAAATTCTATGCAAAATTCTTCCTATTTAATAANACAACATATTATGGATGNAATAAATGCTAGGTGAAATTAAAAAAATACATTTTGTAGGGGTTGGTGGTATTGGTATGAGTGGNATGGCNGANCTTCTATTTAATCTTGGATATAAAATTTCTGGATCAGATTTAAAGCAATCAAGTATTACTAATAACCTTAATAAGATAGGTNTAAAAGTNTTTATTGGACATNATNAAAATAATATTAAAGATATAGATTTGCTTGTTTATTCTTCTGCGGTAAACTTAGATAATGTAGAAATTGTAAAGGCTNAAAATAATAATATNCCNTATATAAAAAGAGCNGAGATGCTTGGNGAATTATTAAAAGTAAAGAGTAATAGTATTGCTGTAGCTGGAACTCATGGTAAAACTACTACNACTTCAATGCTNGGGGTAATATTAAATACAGCAAAAATAGANCCTACGATTGTAGTTGGTGGTATAGTGCAAGATTTTAAAACAAATTCAGTTTTAGGTAAAGGTGATACTATTATTGTTGAGGCTGANGAATANGATAAAACGTTATTATCATTAAAACCTAATATGTCAATAGTGACTAATATAGANCTTGAGCATATTGATTGCTATCCAAATATTNATAATTTAAGAGANACATTTTTAAGTTTTTTAAATTCAATTCCATTTTTTGGTATGAATGTAATTTGCTATGATGATCAAAATATTAGGCTAATTATTAAAGATATAAAACGTCCATATATTAAATATGGATACTCNAATGAATGTGATGTTAGATATGCTAATCCAAAATTTGATAGNTTAAAAACTTCATATGATTTATTTGTTAACAATAATAAAGTGTCTAGAATAGCTTTGAAAGTCCCNGGAAAGCATAATATACTTAATTCTTTGGCAGCTATTTGTATAGCTCTTGAGATGGAAATTCCTATTGATGTAATTAAAAAGGGTTTATTTAAATATGAAGGTGTTAAAAGAAGATTTGAAATAAAGGAAAAAATTTCNAATTCAAATAGTAAGATATATATAGTAGATGATTATGCNCANCATCCATCTGAGATTAAGGCAACTATCGAAACNGCNAAATCTAATTTTAATTTAGATAAACTAATTATTGTTTTTCAGCCACATCTATATTCAAGAACAAAAACTTTCTATAAAGAATTTGCNGATTCGCTTTCAAAATCAGATGTGGTAATATTGACAGACATATATCCATCAAGAGAGAAAAAANTTGATAATATTAATTCAAATATGATTTTTGAAAGANTAGATGATAAAATAGATTCATATTTATTATCAAAAACTAAAATAGCTAAGAAAATTCAAGAAATTATTTCTAATAATCAGGATACTATGGTAATAGTTATGGGGGCTGGTGATATAAAAAATATCATTCCTAAGATTAAAAATGCTATTATAAATAAAGAAGATTTNAATGCTAAATAAAAATATGATTATATATAATATCCTAATATTAGGTTCTATTTTTATATTANTTTTAGGATGTATTAGATATTCTAATTCNAATTTGTTTTTATGTAATAACATAATTATTGCAGGATGTGATTTAAGTAATGAACAGAATATAAAAAATCAATTTGAATATTTAAAAAATNAATCAATTCTTGATTTAAATAAAAATGAAATAATTACAAAATTAATTAATAATGANTTTATTTCATCTGCAGATATAGCAATAATACTTCCCAATACTATTATAATTAGCATATTAGAANTCGAACCAATTAGTATAATTAAACTNCATAATAGTAGCTTTTTAGTTGATGCAAATAGTAATGGATATTTATACAATGATAAATCCTCTNTGATTCTTGGNATTCCNGTTATATATGCTAGTAATATAGATAATCTTAATAATGCATTTAAAAGTCCCGAATATGAATTTTTAAAAAATATTTATTTAGATTATTATTCCTTATATGAAAAAATCAATCATATGAAAATCTTAAATAGTAAAATTGTAGCTTCTTTTAATATTAATAATGATAATAGCATAGTTTATTTTGATTCTAGTNATTTTTATAAACAAATACAATATTTTGATTCTTTTTTACATACTTTAGATCGTTTAGATCAAAAGTATTATTATGAGTATATAAAATTTNCAGGAGAAACAATAGTAGTAAAAGAAGAAAGGAATATTTGATTTAATGAGTAAAGAAACTATAATAACAGGNGTAGATATTGGTACGACTAAGGTTGTAGCAGTAATTGCAAAATTGGTTTTTGAAGAAGANAATCAAGAAAGTAATGTGGAAATTTTAGGGATTGGAGAGCACCCGTCTTATGGCTTNAAAAAAGGAATAGTTGTAGATATAAAAAAAACNACTAACTCTTTGGAACGAGCAATAAATCTGGCAGAAGAGACTTCTGATGTAGAAGTAGATATAGATAATGTTTATGTAGGAATAACAGGTGATCACATAAAGGGTATAAATTATACAGGTAAAGTACCTATTAGTAATTCATCTCAAAACACAGGNGTTGGNAGTGAAATACTTGATAAGGATTTAGAGAGAGTATTAGAGGCNGCTCGTGCAATAAACATACCTCCAGGACGAAGGATTTTNCATACTTTATCTCAATCATATGAGGTNGATGATAGAAGGGGGATTAGAAANCCNGTGGGCTTATGTGGTAANACGCTTGGTGTTAATGTTCANCTTGTTACTAGCCATGAAAATGTAGAAAAAGATATTNAAACATGTTTTAAAGCATTAGGAATAAAAATAAGAGAATTTGTTTTGGAACCTTTAGCATCAGCTTATTCTGTACTGGATGAAAATGAAAAAGATTTAGGTGTTGCGCTTATTGATATTGGAGGGGGGACAACAGATATATTAGTTTACTATGATAATGGGATACAGCGATCAGTGGCAATACCTGATGCTGGACAAAATATTACTTTAGATATTTCCCANCGATTTAAAACAGATTTAAAGCAAGCAGAGGAATTAAAACATTTATATGGAATATCAAAAGTAGAGCTAGCAAATGAAGAAACTAATATTGAACTTAAAGGTATAAGAGGTAGAGATTCAGTTATAATATCTCAAAAAATGTTATCTGAAGTCATAGAACCTAGAATGCGTGAGATATTAACTCTTTCATATGAGGAAATAAAGAAAAGTAATATTGCTAGTAAGCTTAATTTTGGAGTTGTTATAACAGGTGGGGGAGCACAACTNAAGAATTTGATNGATCTAGCTCAAGAAGTATTTAGTATGCCTGTTAAAATAGGNTATCCAGAATTAATTGATAATGATACNGCTCATTATAATGATAATCCAAGATATGCAACAGCNATNGGAATTATAAAATATGCAAAAATTTCTCCAGAAATAAATATAGATAAAAAAACAGGAAACTTTCAAAAAATAGTTAATATAATTAAACGATTAACTAATTGGTATTGATTGACAATCTATCTAATAATAGATAGTTGGCCTATTTCTTCATAGGTATTATTATTAAATATTATTTTCATTGAGTATAAATAAGTACCATTAGGTAATAAATTNTAATCTNAATCTTTACCATCCCATTCTATATTAACAAAATTGCTAAATGAATCAGTTTCTTTATTAATTTGATTAACTAATATTCCACTTTGAGTATAGATNTTTATTTGAGTATTTATTTGAGTNGGTGAAAAATCTTGAATTTGATATGTGAAAAATGTTCTACTTGAAAAAGGATTAGGGAAATTATATACATTGAAAATTTGTTTATTATTAGATTTAGGNATGATATTTATAGTTAAACTATCTAACGATTTATTNTTAGCATTATCCCAAGATTCTACAATTAATTTNGACTCATGATTTAGATTTTCTGGTAGATTTANGCTGAATGAAATTCCATTACAATTATCTAAAAATATATAATTTTGATTATCAATTAAGTAGTTTAAATCATTTGTAGTAGTAAATCCATATCTAGTACCATGACCTATGTTGTTAGAAGTATTNATNCCATTCTCATCTGTAATTTGTACTATTATATTTGAATTGNTTGATANGTATGAATTAGTTTCCAAATTAGTNTTATTTAGTAANAAGTTTATATTTGGTGGAGTNGTATCTATATCATTNATTTGATTTTCATNAANATNTATTACATCTATTAAATTTGATATAGATATAAAATTATTTAAATCAATATTTTCTGAATAATACTTTATAAATACTGATTTATTACTCATATCCTTTGATACAGTAAAGCATGTTTCATTTATATATTGACTATGATAGATTGATTCTGGAGATGGCGTGAATTCTAATATTATATTATCTTGTTCAAATGAAATAGTTATTTCTTCTTGATATTCTAATATTTCGATATATGAGTATTCTGCTGCACTATTAAAGTTATATGTCTCTAATATATTAATTTCATTAGGTATATTGATATCTAATAAATTGCTAATTAATTCTTTTTTTGGGAATGGTAAGGGGATAGCAGGATCTCCCAATATATCAAATAAGTACCCTCCATTACATGATAAAGAATAATGAGAATTAGTTAATGAATTTTTAGCATTAAGAAATATATCTCCTAATCTTAATCTCGTATCTTCACCTTCTATATTGAGTTTGATACTTTCAAATAATTCTTCTGTAAATGCTTTATTTACNCTTTCATTTATTGATCTNGCAGCNCCTATAATAGAAATTGCTCCNTTTGTTTCAAANAANANTGCTTCAGCCATAGANTCAGCATTNTCATATCTNCCAAATGAGCATGTCCCCGCAACCCAAATAGGTAATTTATTATGTTNAATATCTATTAAATTTATATCTCTATCTTTATTTATTATATGCTCAGCAGACCATTTTTCTGGNTCNCCATGTCCAATATAATTAATTAATGCTACTCCATTATTTAGATTAGAAATAATATCNTTTGTTAAATCAGGTAATCTTCTTTCACCACCAGAATATACNGATTCATACATTGGNCCATATAAAGTTTTTGAAAAAGTTATTTCTGATATTTTTTTATATATTAAATCTGAATTTTGTGTATGTCTAATTTCATCTTCTATATCTGCTCCATTTTTATTTTCATCATCGGATACAAGTANAANTTTACTNCTCCATTCTCCATANTCTTGATTNTCTAAATAATTNCTTAGTTTATNTATATATATCATAGCTTGATTTAAATTTGATGCAGGTATGCGACCAGTNGCAAGTCTAGGNNTNTTCATNNAGTNNGGGGNATNNAGAAAATNANTNGANTTNTCTGAGCTATAATAATCATCAGTAGGGTACCNTAAATATTGANTATNATCACCACAANNAACCTCNTNTGTAAAAAANNATGAATTATTTTCNTCNCCAAGAATTAATAANTATTTNAGATTTGGATTATTAGAAATTTNACTATCTACCAATTCATTTATTTCTAAGTTAGACATNGATTCAATNANTTCAATTTCTACNTCTAAATAGTATGNTTTTTNTNTATCAGANGAATATATATCTTGAATNTCTATAGCAGCATCTAATAGGGATNAGGGNGTTAATATTAAATAATCAAATGCAAATAGTAGATTCAATGATAAATAAGAAATAATAATAATTCTATTTTTAGAATTCGTCATAATTGTCCTAATTTACGCCTAAGTTAGTAATAACTTACAATTACAATTTGTTCCATTCTTTTATTATGACATTTAATATTGATAAAATTAAAACTTTTTACTCCAACCTNNATTCTAGGATAACNAAAACTAGAGCCAAAATTAAACGCCCATTAACATTAACTGAAAAAATNTTATTTTCTCATTCAGAAAAAATAAANAATTATTCTAGAGGTAATGATTATGTCGATTTTTTNCCAGATAGAGTTGCTATGCAAGATGCAACAGCTCAAATGGCTCTTCTGCAATTTATGATGGCAGGGAAAAATGAGGTATCAGTTCCCTCTACAGTTCACGCAGACCATCTTATTCANGCTAANATTAAATCTGATATTGATTTAAAAAATGCTTTAGATNTAAACTCTGAGGTTTATGATTTTCTTTCCTCTGTATCTAAAAAATACGGTATAGGTTTTTGGAAACCGGGAGCNGGAATTATACATCAAGTAATTTTAGAAAATTATGCTTTNCCTGGNGGCATGATGATTGGGACAGATTCACATACTGTTAATGCTGGAGGCTTAGGGATGGTTGCNATTGGAGTAGGTGGCGCTGATGCAGTAGATGTNATGGCTGGTATGTCTTGGGAACTAAAATTCCCTAAAATTATAGGTGTAAAGCTAACAGGNCANCTTAATGGATGGGCTTCAGCAAAAGATGTAATACTTAAGTTNGCAGGTATATTGACAGTTAAAGGTGGAACAGGTTCGATNATTGAATATTTTGGNGAAGGTGCAAATTCACTTTCNTGTACAGGAAAAGGAACAATATGTAATATGGGNGCAGAAGTAGGAGCTACNACTTCAACNTTTGGNTANGATGATTCAATGAGNAGATATTTATGTTCTACAGGTAGANAAGATGTTGCAGAATTAGCAGATGNNGTTAAANATAATCTTATTGCAGANCCAGAAGTACATTTAAACCCCAGAGAATATTTTGATGAATTAATAGAAATTAATTTGTCCGAATTAGAACCTCACTTGAATGGTCCTTTTACACCTGATAAAGCTACTCCGATTTCAGAGATGAAAAATGAAGCTAAAAAAAATAACTGGCCAACGAAGGTTGAAGTTGGTTTGATTGGTTCTTGCACAAATTCTTCATACGAGGATATCTCTCGATCTGCATCTATCGCAAAACAAGCTTCTGAAAAAAAACTTAAAACTAAATCAAAATTTCATATCACTCCAGGTTCAGAACAGGTTAGATATACAATTGAAAGAGATGGGTATATTAAAGTTTTTAATGATATAGGTGGTAGCGTATTTGCTAATGCTTGTGGGCCTTGCATTGGTCAATGGTCTAGAGAAGGGGCGGATAAAGANCAGAAAAANACTATNGTACATTCATTTAATAGAAATTTTACAAAAAGAGCAGATGGNAATCCAAATACCCATGCCTTTGTAGGTTCACCTGAATTGGTTACAGCATTAGCTATCTCNGGAGATTTATCGTTTAANCCATTNAAAGATAAATTAATTAATGAAGATGGTGATCAAGTTTTACTTGATCCTCCTACAGGNTTTGAATTNCCTGAAAATGGATTTGATGTGATTGATAATGGGTANCAAGCTCCTAATTCGGAGATAAAATTACCTTCATTAGATATAAAAGATATTAAAATTAAAGATGGTTTTTTTGAAGATAATAGTTTTGTTGAAAAAATTTCTAAAGTTTTAAATGCAATTAANAATGAAGCCGATGAAACTAAAGAAATGGTTTCATTGATNAAAAAATACTTAGAAAATNANGAGGATTTNAGTNNAGAAGATCAAGAATCAGTAAAAACTCAATTAAAAGATTTAATGAAATTAGCTGGGTTATCAATACCTGCAATCATTCCATTGGTAAAGTTTACAATACCTTTCATTATTAAATTAGGTGAAAAATTAGATATAGATGTACTCCCTACTTCATTTAACTCTACAANTGAAATTNAAATNAAAATTGATTCTAAATCTANTAGACTTCAGCTATTNGANCGATTTTCTCCTTGGAATGGTCAAGACTATAAAGATTTGAAATTACTAATTAAAGCAAAAGGTAAGTGTACNACTGACCATATATCAATGGCTGGTCCCTGGTTGAAATATAGAGGTCATTTAGAAAATATATCTAAAAATTTATTATTAGGAGCTACAAATGAATTCAATGATACTGTTAANTCTGTACTNAATCCAATAACGGGTAAATATTCTGAAACTCCTGAATTAGCATTTTATTTTAAAAATAATAATTTCTCATCAATTATTTTTGGTGATGAAAATTATGGTGAAGGCTCTTCTCGAGANCATGCAGCAATGGAACCGAGATTTGTTGGAGTTAAAGCGGTTGTCGTAAAATCTTTTGCTAGAATTCATGAAACTAATTTGAAGAAGCAAGGGATTTTAGCATTAACATTTGATAATAAGAATGATTACGATAAAATAAGAGAAACGGATACTTTTGATATTAATGGTCTTCAAAATTTTTCTCCAAAAGAAAATCTTCAATTAATTATTAATCATATAAATGGTGAAACAGAAAAAATATCATTGAAGCATACATTTAATAAGAATCAAATAGAATGGTTTAAGGCTGGCAGTGCTTTAAATTTAATAGCTNAAAAAAATGTCAGCTAAAAATATTGNACTTATAACAGGAGCNTCATCTGGTATAGGTGCTGCTATCTCAAAAAAACTTTCAAGTCAAAATTATCAAGTTATACTATCTGCTAGATCAGTTAATAAATTAAATGATTTAAATGAAGAATTGAAAAGTCTTGGTTATAAAACTTTTGCTATACCATGNGATGTCTCAATCGCAGAAGATGTAAAAAAATTATATAGAGAATGTTCTAAAATTGGATTTGTTAATTGTATTATTAATAATGCTGGACTTGGAAAGTTTTCAGATATTACAGATGTGACTGATTTAGATTGGAATNAACAATTAGANACAAATTTAAAAGGTCCTTTTCTTATAACTAGACAATTCGTAAAAGATATGATAGATAAAAAAGAAGGNAAAATTTTATTNATTAATTCTGTTGCTGGTAAATATGGATACCCTTTTTCAGCTGCTTANGTAGCATCAAAGTTTGGATTAAAAGGTTTAGCTGATTCTCTTAGGAATGAATTAAGAAAACATAATATAAAAGTTATTTCAATCCATCCTGGNGCAATTGATACAAATTTTTGGGATAATGTTAAGGCTGATTTTCCTAGGCNTGAAATGCTTTCTGCTGAAGATATTGCGAGCTCAGTAGTTCATGCGGTAAACGCACCAAGCTCAGTAGTNCTCGAAGAAGTTNTAATTAGAAGAACTGCTGGTGATTTTTAATAAATTTTTATTTAAAATCATTTTTTTCATTTCTCTTGTAGAGTAATTCATCTTTTATTAAATTTCTCAGCTTTAATAAAATTTGTTTTTTGAGAAGAAAATGTTAGAACAATTACAAGAACATCTATCAAAAGTTATTAAAAATGTTAAAGGACAGGGNAAAATCTCNGAGTCAAATATATCTGATACTCTTAGAGAAATTAGAATTGCTCTTCTTGAAGCAGATGTNAATNTAAGTGTTGCTAAGAAATTTGTTGAGCATGTTAAGNAAAAAGCTTTAGGAGANAAAGTACTTAATTCAGTTTCTCCTGGTCAACAGTTTACAAAAATTTTATTTGATGAATTAAAGTTTTTTTTAGGAAATGAATCAGATGATTTGAATTTTAGTAGCTCAGGTATGACTGTGATTGTTTTGGCTGGACTTCAGGGTTGTGGTAAAACTACAACATGCGCAAAACTAGCGTGTTTTTTGAAAAAAGATAAAGGTAAGAACCCCTTTTTGATTGCTGCTGACTTGCAAAGGCCTGCCGCGATTGATCAATTAGTTAAATTAGGTAAAGGCATTAATGTTGAAGTCTATGCTGAAAAAATTAAAAATCCAATTAAAGTTGTAGAATCAGGTTTGTTGGAAGCAAAAAAACTAAACAAAGATGTCATTATTATTGATACTGCAGGTAGATTGCATGTAGATGATAATATGATGAATGAATTAAAGTCAATTATTGAAATATCTAATCCTACTGAAGTTTTATTTGTTGCAGATGGGATGTCAGGTCAAGATGCAGTTAATTCATCTAAATCATTTAATGATGCTATGGATATTTCAGGTATTATATTAACTAAAATGGATGGAGATGCTAAAGGTGGTGCTGCATTATCAATAAAGGATGTAATTGGTAAATCAATAAAATTTATTGGCACAGGTGAAGCAGTTAGTAATTTAGATAAATTTCATCCGGATAGATTTGCTAGTAGAATTTTAGGTATGGGAGATGTAGTTTCTTTAGTTGAAAAAGCTCAATCTATTGTTGATAAGGATGAAGCAGAAAAGCTAGAAAGTAGAATAATGAATAATCAATTTTCATTAGTTGATTTTCAAAGCCAAATACAGCAAATTAAAAAAATGGGTCCTTTGTCAGAAGTTATGAATATGATTCCAGGAATGAAAAATATAAAAACTTCTGATTTATCTGATGATAATTTGAAATGGACAGAAGCTATTATATCTTCAATGACTATTAAAGAAAGAATGGATCCTGATATTATTAACGGGTCTAGAAGAAAAAGAATTGCAAATGGTAGTGGTAGATCAGTCCAAGAAATTAATTCGCTATTAAAGCAATATAAGCAAATGAAAAATATGATGAAAACAATTGGTAAGAATAATCGGAAATTTAATTTCCCATTATTTAAAAATAAATAGGAGGTTATTTAATTGTCAGTAAAATTAAGATTTAAAAGATTAGGAAGGAAAAAGAGACCATTTTATAGATTGGTAGCAATCGATCATAGAAAAAGAAGAGATGGTCGTGAAATAGAAAGATTAGGATGGTATAATCCAAGTAGTATTGATGTCTCATTTAAAATGAATGAAGATAGATTGGTTTATTGGCTTGATAAGGGTGCGATTCCTTCAATGACAGTTAAAAACTTATTAGGTAAAATAGGGTTTAATCATAAATATCATTTAATAAAAGAAGGGAAATCTGCTGATATTATAGAAAAAGAAATGCAAGAATTCTTAGAGCGTCAAGAAGAAAGAGATAAAAGGAAAGAAGAAAAGAAAAAGCTGAAGAAAGAAAAAGATAAAGTTACAGTAACAGATCAAGAAGCTCCAGCGGAAGAAGCTGCTGCGGAAGAACCTCCAGCAGAAGAAGCTGCTGCGGAAGAACCTCCAGCAGAAGAAGCTGCTGCGGAAGAANCTCCAGCNGAAGAAGCTGCTGCGGAAGAACCTCCAGCAGAAGAAGCTGCTGCGGAAGAAGCTCCAGCAGAAGAA
>NZUX01000015.1:47670-66996 GCA_002703645.1 Fidelibacterota bacterium
GGAACTGATAAGGAATAGTGGAGTTTAAATTATAAAAAATGGAGATTGGTTATATGAAAGACTTATTAGAAGATATAGTAAAATCTATTGTTGATAAACCAGATGAGGTTAGTATTACTATTACTGAAAGTGAAAATACTCAAATTTATGAATTAAGAGTAGGTGATGGTGATGTTGGTAAAGTTATTGGTAAGCATGGNAAAAATGTNGGNGCTATAAGAACNTTACTTTCTGCTGCTACAGCTAAAGAAGGTGGAAAAAGAGCAATATTAGAAATAATTGAGTAGNTCTTTATCTAAACTTATTTCTATAGGGGAGCTAATTAAACCTCATGGAATTAAAGGACAGTTNAANGTTTTATTTTTTAATGAAAATTCAAANACATTAAAAGATAATCAGATTATTTTNTTAAGTGATAATNAAAATAATTTTTATGAANATAGAATAGAAAAAATTATTTATTCTATAAAAAAAAATAGAATAAAGCTTTTTGAAATAGATTCAATAGATAGTGCAGAATCCTTAAGNGGATATATNATTAATATTCAAAGATCAGATTTNCCTGATTTAAAGGAAGGTGAATATTATTTAAATGATTTAATTGGCTATTCATTATTGGATGAAAATGATGAGCATTATGGAGTTGTTNCTGATGTTTTTCATTTTCCTGCAAATAATGTATTATCAATTTTATTAAATNATAAAGAATATTTAATTCCAATAATAGATGATATNATTTTANATATTATTCATGATTCAAAAAATATAGTAATAAATCCTATGAAGGGATTATTTGATTAATGAAAATATCTTTTATATCACCNTTTTGCAATCTTCTTNAAAATTTNACNTCTATAAGTATATTNAATAGAGCTAAAGAAAAAGGAATAGTTGATTATGAATTTTTTGATTTATTTTCATTTTCTNATGATCCTAATAATANAATTGATGATCACCCTTATGGTGGTGGTGATGGAATGATTTTAAAAGCTCAGCCAATTTACAGNGCTTATAATGATGTGATAAATAATATATCTTCAAAATTCAGAGTAATATACCCAACTCCTGATGGNCAAATGTTATCTACAAAGATTGCTAAAAATTTAGCAANCGAAGATAACTTGATATTCATATGTGGGCATTATAAAGGAATAGATCAAAGAATAAGAGATGATATTGTTACAGATGAGATATCTATTGGAGATTATATTTTNACTGGCGGAGANCTTCCAGCATGTGTTATTGCAGATAGTATTATNAGNTTAATCCCTGGAGTTTTAAATAGTATTGAATCTGCAAAAACTGATTCTTTTTATGATGGATTNTTGGATTCTCCANATTATACTAGACCAGAAAAATATAANGGTTTAAGAGTTCCAGATATATTAATGTCTGGTAATCATNAAAAAATTAAAGAATGGAAAAAAAATAAAAGAGAAGAAAAAACTAAATTAAAAAGACCAGATTTATATGATAAATATATAAAAGGTAAAAATCAAAAGGTAGATTAGCTATGAATAAAGTAAGTAATGCAGTTTCAGAATATTTGAAAGATGATATCCCAGCGTTTAAATCTGGAGATACTATCAATGTTGGTGTTAAAGTAATAGAGGGAAATAAATCTAGAGTACAGAACTTTGAAGGTGTAGTTATTGCAATATCATCAGGTGGTGGAATAGATAAGACATTTACTATTAGAAAAATATCTAATGGAGTAGGAGTAGAAAGAATATTTCCTATTAATTCACCTAATATCGATTCAATTAAAGTTGTTAANAAGGGAAAAGTTAGAAGGGCAAAGCTTTATTATTTAAGAAATCTTAAAGGTAAAGCTGCTAGAATTAAAGAAAGGGATTAAAAACTTTTTAAGTTTTAAAATGCTCTCATGATTATTATTTGTATGATTGAGAGCATTTTTTTTATAAAATAANATAATGAGCAAGAAAAAAAACAATACATCAAGTAAATATTTATCCTGGTCAAAAAAATTAAATCAAATAGGGATTGCACTTTCTTCTGAAAAAAACATATTAAAGCTTTTAGAAATGATTTTAGGGGAATCAAGAGATTTAACTAATTGTGATGCAGGAACATTTTATAGAATAAATAAGAATAAGAAAAAACTTCTTTTTACGGTAATGCATAATGATACNATGCAAGAGTACTCAGGTGGAACTTCAGGCCAGAAACCAACTCTACCACCATTAGAATTATATGATNATAATAAAAATCCGAATTTAAATGCCGTAGCTTCATACGTTTACCATAAAAGTATNGTCATTAATATGCCTGATGTTTATTTAGATNAGACCCCATTATCTGAAGGCTCAAAGTTTTATGAGAAAATATCAGGATATAGGACAAATTCTATGTTAGTTGTACCAATGAAAAATCATAATGACGAAGTTATTGGAGTGCTTCAATTAATAAATGCAAAGAATNAAAAAGGTGAAATNATACCATTTGATGAAGAATTTAATGATATAGTCCAATCTCTTGGNAGTCAAGCAGCTGTAGCNCTTGATACAGTAGAGCTTATTGATGATATCGAAAATTTATTAGATTCGCTTATTAGGTATACAGTAAAAGCTATTGATGANAGAAGTCCACATACAGCGGGGCATTCTAGTAGAGTTGCAAAGTTTACCAAGAAAATAGCTGAAATAATTAATGAGCAAACTGATGGNCCATTTAAGAATATTAATTTTAATGATGATCANATTAAAGAAGTTTGGGTTGCGGGATTAATGCANGATGTTGGNAAAATNGGGGTTCCTGAAGCNGTATTAGAAAAACATAATCGNCTTGATGGTGCAAATTTTCAAGTAGTGCTNGACCGTTTTAAAATGATAAGAGAAAATTTTATATTTAATGCAAAAATAAGAAATCTAAAAAATAATNAATCAGAAGAATATGTTGATAAGCAACTTCAAGAAGAACTCCAAGAATGGAAAAAAGAATTTGATTTTATTAACTGGCTTAATAAGCCTGGATTTTTACCAGATGAAAAGAAAGAATATTTAGANTCAATAGCAGAAAAAAAATATATTGATTCATCTGGAAAATCATATAAATATTTAACAGAAGATGAACATCTNTCGCTNAGTGTTAGAAANGGAAATCTTACNGATAGAGANAGAAAAGAAATNCAAGGNCATATATTAGGAACTAAAAAGCTATTAAGTAAGCTGCCTTTCCCAGATAAATTAAAAAATGTTCCTTTTTATGCATCTTCTCATCATGAATGGATGAATGGNAAAGGTTATCCAAATGGTCTAAAGGGNGATGAAATACCACTTCCAGCAAGGATAATGTGTGTTGCGGATGTTTGGGATGCNGTAACNGCTCAAGATAGACCGTACAAACCTCCTACTCCTATTGATAAGGCATGTGAAATTTTAAAAAATGGTGCCAAATTTGGTGAATTTGATAAGGATGTTGTAGATTTATTTTTATCAGANAGAGTNTGGGAGAAAAAAAGCAGAAAATAGCTTTATGTATAGATTGGGGACAAAAATATTATGACTAATAATAAAAATGCCCGTGAGGCATTCAAAAAAATTCCTTCCGTAGATGAAATTCTTAAAACTATTGATTTAGAATCATTACCAGTTCATTTTTTAAAAAGTAGAATTAATCAAATTCTCCATAATGTNAGAGAAGATATAATTAGTGATAATATGCCTACTGATATTTATAGGTTTGTTATGGATGAGGTTGAAAAGCAGGTTAAATATATATCTAAGCCTAGTTTAAAATCAGTTATCAATGGTACTGGAATTATTTTAAATACGAGTCTTGGACGAGCNCCTATNTCTAAATCAATACTTGAATCAGTTTCNAANANTATATATCCATACTGTAATCTTGAAATTAATTTAAATAGCAATAGTAGAGGTGAGAGATTAAATCATATAGANCCATTGATTAATAGTCTNGTTGGNTCTCAAAAATCTATTTTAGTAAATAATAATGCAGCAGCAGTTATGATAATGCTTAATTCTTTATGCTTTGGTAAAGAGGTTATTATTAGTAGGGGACAACAAGTTGAAATTGGAGGCTCATTTAGAATTCCAGATATCATAAAAAGTTCAGGATGTAAAATGATTGAGGTTGGAACAACTAATAAAACTAGTATAAAAGACTATGTTGAAGCTATAAATAATAAAACAGCGGCAATATTACATGTTCATACATCTAATTATAAAGTTATTGGATTNACTGATGAAGTAGATTTGAAAGAGCTTGCTAAAATTTGCAAGGATCATAAGGTTGATTTATTNTGTGATTTAGGTAGNGGATCTATATATAATAAAAAAAGTAATTTTATATCAGTTGAAAAAGAAGTTCAAAAATATATTTCTTCTGGTGTTGATGTTGTTACATATAGTGGAGATAAATTATTAGGTGGAGCTCAAGGTGGAATTATTAGTGGCTTAACTAAACTTGTAAATAAAATTCATAGCAATCCAATGTATAGAACTTTAAGGTGTGATAAATATAGAATTGCTCTTTTTGAAAAAATACTTAGAACCTATATAACTAATAAAGAGGTTACCAATGATAATTTATCAATTATGNTATTTGAAAGATCTCAGGAAAAATTAAATGATAATGCTAATAAAGTAACTAAATCAATTAATAAAAAAAATCATAATAAATATAATATCAAAATTGAAAAAACTAATGTTGAGGCTGGNAGNGGTTCATTGCCCACTGAAAAAATTCCAAGTATAGCTATTACAATTAATTCTAATNATGAATCTCCTAATAAAATTTCTAATGCTTTAAGAAATTGCTCAACACCAATATTAACTTATATAAATAATGATAAAGTTTTTATTGATTTGAAAGCTATTACAGATGACCAAATAGAGACCCTTATTGAAATGCTAAATTCATGTCTATAAAAAAACAAATTGTAGTTGGAATGTCAGGTCATATTGATCATGGNAAAACNTCGATTGTTAAATTATTGACTGGAAAGAATACAGATAATTTNAAGCAAGAGCAAGAGCGAGGTATGACTATNGATTTGGGNTTTGCATTTTTAAATAAAGATATTACAATTATAGATGTTCCTGGACATGAAAAATTTGTTAAAAANATGATGTCNGGATCTAGNGGTATTGATATTGCTATTTTAGTTGTTGCAGCTGATGATGGAATTATGCCACAAACAAAAGAACATTTTGATATTCTTCAACTATTAAATATTAATAGTGGCTTTGTTGTTTTAAATAAGACTGATTTAGTTGATGAAGAATGGATTGACTTAGTTGAAAGTGATATAAAGCAGTTAGTAAAAGGGACATTTTTAGAAGATAGTCAAATTGTTCGTACTTCTACATTAACTGAAAAAGGAATAGATAATATTAAAGAAGAAATTCTTGCTTTATCGCTAAAAACACCAGATAGGAATAAAAATGGAATTTTCAGAATGCATATTGATAGAGTTTTTAGTAAAACTGGATTTGGTACTGTAGTCACTGGAACTATTTCTTCTGGTTCTGTTAAAGTTGGAGATGATTTAGATCTTATCCCATCATTTAAGAGNGTGAAAGTTAGAAGCATTCAAACCCATGGAGAAAATGTAGAAAGTGCATTAGCTGGAGATAGAGCTGCAATTAATTTAAATAATATTGATTCTAATAATATTAATAGAGGGTTTCATCTTTCTAAGCAAAANACTTACTCTGAAACATTATTAATTGTNGCTAAAATNAATTTGATAAAATCAGATTTATTCAAGTTTAAAAATAATCAAAGATTAAGAGTTCATTTAGGTACAAGAGAAGTTATGTCGAGAATATCAATTATTCATAATTCTAATAAAGGCTTAATGATATTATTTAAGCTAGAGAATCCTTTGGTAGGAGCAATTGGTGATAGATTTATTATTAGAACATATTCTCCCGTTAGGACTATTGGAGGTGGAACTATTATTGAAATTCCTGATAATAATGATTGGAAAAAAATTAGAAATATTAATCCTGAAGTATTAACCTTCAATGATGAAGAAAAATTATTTAGAATTATAGATAATCAATCGACTTTAATGCCTATCGAATTTTCTAATATTGAAAGTAAATTAAATATTTCCTTAAATGATTTTAATGAAATCTTAAAGGTTGATAATAGATATAAATTGATTAGTTTTAAATCGTTTAATTGGATTCTTACTAAGAATAAAATTNAAAATATCAAAGAACATNTAATACATTNTTTAGAAGANTTTCATNAAAACTCTCCCTTATCTAAAGGTTGTAATAAAAATATTTTAGCTCAAAAAACAAAAATCAATGATGAATTATTATNATATTTTCTTAACCAATTATTAAATGANAATAAAATTAATAATAATTCAGAGTTATGGTCTATTAAAGGTTTTAGCTTGAATTTGAGCCAAGAACTTGAAAAGATAAGTAATGATATTTTATTACATCTGAATAAAAATAATTTTATAGATAAAAGTAATATGGCTACTTTAAAAAAAGGTTTATCTGATAGTGAATTTTATGGAGTTATGAATTATTTNGAGTCAGATAGTAANATTATTAAAATTAGTTCGGATTTATTTTATAGTTATAATACTATAAGTCAAATAAAAGATAAAATAAAAATACATTTTAAAAATTCTGATTTATTAACNGTTNCACAATTTAAAGACCTTTCTCAAACAACAAGAAAATTAGCAGTTCCTCTCCTTGAGTATTTTGATAAAATAAATTTTACTTATAGGTTTGAAAATTCAAGGAAACTTACTAGGAGTTATAATGACTAAAGTTAAGAAAGGGACTCCAGTAATGAGACAATTTTGGGANGTGAAAAAAAATAATCCCAATTCAATACTTCTTTTTAGAATGGGAGATTTTTATGAAACTTTTGAAGAAGATGCAAAAATAGCATCTAAAATTTTAGGAATAACTTTAACTAAGAGGTCAAATGGTGCAGCATCTGATGTTCCTCTTGCTGGCTTCCCTTATCATGCATTAGAGCAATACTTGCATAAACTTCTAAAATCTGGACATAGGGTAGCTATATGTGAGCAGGTAGAAGATCCTAANGCTTCTAAGGGTATNGTTAAAAGAGAAGTTACAGANATAGTTTCTCCTGGAGTTTCATTATCAAATAATTATTTAGAACAAGGGGAAAACAACTATCTAGCATCTATTGTCTTTGGNAAAAAAGAAATTGCTATATCAATTTTAGATTTTTCAACAGGTGAATTTTTTGGATNTAGTATAAANTCTAAAAATTTAAAAAATACTATTAATCAATATAGAATTAGTGAATTGATTGTATCTGAATCTCAGTATAGAGAATATAAAGAATTACTTAATAGCATGAATATTATGATTTCAAAANTAGAAAATTGGTATCTNGATGTTAAAATCGCTAGTGATTATTTAAAAGAACATTTTAAAGTTCATTCATTAAAGGGNTTTGGTNTCGATGATAAACCATTATTANTAAAATCTGCTGCATTTGCTATTAATTATGTTAATAATAATTATAATAAAAAAACTCATCATATTACTTCATATAAAAAGAAAACAACTGATGATTATATGATTCTTGATTCTTATACTNTTAAAAATCTTGAAATATTTAAATCTTTATCTTCNGATGATAAAAAAGGAACTTTGATTAGTGTTTTAGATAGGACTGTGTCTGCAGGTGGTAGTCGATTATTAAAAAAATGGATTTTACAGCCNTTAACTAAAATTGAAGATATTAATAAAAGACTAGATAGNGTTGAAGANTTTTNATGNAACTCTAATATNAGANACTCANTTATTGAATTAATAAATGATTGTTCTGATATNGAAAGNATTNTTTCTAANATTTCAGCNAACAAGTCCAATCCAANAGAAATATTAAGTTTAGCTCATTCTATTAATATTTTAGATTCCATCAAAAATCAAATTTGTAGTAAAAAATTTAAAAATAATAAGGAGCTACTTGAATCCGTAAAGGATATAAGTTCTATTACAAATAAGATACTATCTACAATAGATGAAGATGCNCCATCAAATTATTTGAAAGGTGGGTTTGTTAAAGATGGTATTAATGATGATTTAGATGAATATAGAAAAATTTCTACTGATGCTACTCAATGGCTAGTTAATTATCAGAAGGATATTGAGTTGAAGACTGAAATTAATAAAATCAAGATAGGGTATAATAGAGTGTTTGGTTATTATATCGAAGTTTCTAAAGGTAGTATTAGTAAAGTACCTGATTATTTTATAAGAAAACAAACTCTCACTAATGCTGAAAGATATTTTACCGAAGAATTAAAAGAATATGAAAATAAAATATTAACTGCTCAAGAAAATATAGTTAACATTGAATTAGATATATTAAGTGATTTAAGAATTGAAATATTAACAAAAATTAAAGATATCATTTATAATGCAAAAATTATATCAATGATTGATGTGGCNACATCGATTTCAAAAATTTCTGAAAAGAGAAATTANATAAGACCTAATCTAAATAATAAAAAATCATTATTNATGNAAGGCGCTCGTCATCCTGTNATAGAACACTTGTTAAGCATAGAAGATGATTTTATTGATAATACATTAGATGTAAGTAAAGATGANAAACAAATTTCAATAATAACTGGCCCTAATATGTCTGGTAAAAGTACTTTTTTAAGACAGATTGGAATTATTGTTATATTNGCTCAATCTGGTTGCTATGTACCATGTCAAAAAGCTCAAATTTCAATAATAGATAGATTGTTTACTAGAGTAGGAGCATCAGATAATTTATCATCAGGAGAATCTACTTTTTTAGTTGAGATGAATGAGACTGCTAATATTTTAAATAATCTAACAAACAGAAGTTTAATATTATTAGATGAAATAGGAAGAGGGACTTCTACTTATGATGGCTTNTCAATTGCATGGTCNATAACTGAATATTTACATAATTCTAAATATTNACCAATAACACTATTTGCTACTCATTATCATGAATTAATTGATTTAGCTAATAANCTTGNTCGAGCTAATAATTATAGNGTNGATGTNAAAGANNATAATGANGATGTAATTTTTTTAAGAAAAATAATCAAAGGNGGTACGAATAAAAGTTATGGTATACATGTNGCTAAAATGGCAGGCATTCCTAATAATGTTCTTAAAAGAGCTTCTGAAATTTTAAATAATTTATCAAAAGATAATCTATCCTCTNATTTTGAATCAATTAATAGTCAAAATCAAAATGAAAATGAAAATGAGAATACTATAGTCAATCATGANATTGTTGAAAAATTAAAGCTAATAGATGTTAATAATATTACTCCATTTGAAGCATTAATTAAATTAAATGAATTAGTTGATGATGTTAATTAAATCAATATTATTTTTTTCAATTTGTTTGTCNATTTTAGAATCTTCTGAATATTCTGCATATGAGTTTGATATTTTTTCTATATCTATGGATGCTAGGACTAATTCCTTAGGAGGAATTGCAGCTTTAAATTCAATGTCCATAGATAAAATATATTCTTTAAATGAATTTCATNAAAAGAATAAGACTTTATTTTCCTATGGCCAATNTTATTCAGGAGTTATAAACTATTTCCAAGCATCAAGAATAATTTTAGATTTNAATAATTCAAAAATAGCAGTTTCTTTATTACATAAGCAGATAGATGATATCCCAAATACCCAAGATGCTTGGTTAGATNTGGGAGGTNCTATCAANCCAAGTGATATTGATTATAGTAATATTACATTTTATTCAGATCAGCAAACAGCTTTAATATTTTTATATTCTTATAAATCAGAATTAGGTGATATNGGTATAAAAATAAAACCATTTTATACTTCTNTTGTTAGGCATAATTCATTTGGGGGATCGNTTGATNTTGGTTTTAATAGAGTTTTATCAGATGAAATAATATTGGGTTTATCTATAAAGAACCTATTNTCAATTAATGTATGGGATACTGNAGAAAAATACTCTCTNTATCCAAGAGCTTCTTCATTAGTTNTTTTTTCAAAAAATCATCATCACCTTCTTTCTGAAATTTCAGTTTTATTATATAAAATAAATGATGATTTGATAGATTTATCATATAAAATTGGCTATGAAAATAATATATACAAGAAGGTGAGTTTGCAATTAGGATATTCTTCAATTAATTCATTATCATTAGGATTTAGCATTAATAATAGAAATAAAGATTTTTATTATAGTTTTACTCCAAATTTAAATAATATTATTCTTGGACATAACCATCAATTTAGTATATTATTAGACCTTCCTAATAATTAGAATATTTATAGGTATTTTTATGTTAATGAGCATGACTGGATATGGAAAAAGAGAAATTCAAAATAATGATATTTTATTATCATTAGAGATAAAATCTATTAATAGTCGATATCTAGAAGTTAATCATAAAATTCCAAGATTATTTTTTGAAGATGAAGATAGTATTTTAAATATCATTCGGAAAAAATTATTAAGGGGAAAAATAATAATTAATATCAACTATCAGATTTTAAATGAGAACCTAAATAAAATTAGTTTAGATGAAAATAAATTAAATCAATACCTTAAAATTAGTAAAGATTTATTAGCAAAGAAAAATATAGAAGGAAATGTTACAATTAATAAAATTCTATCCCTTCCGGATCTTATTAATTCAGNCCCTATATCATCTAGTATATCTTATAAAAGAATTTTATCTAAGGGGATAAATGATGCAGTTAATGATTTAATTGCTATGAGAAAAAAAGAAGGCCAAAATTTAACTAGTGATATAAAGNTAAGATTANATAAAATTAAAAAATATTTAGATTCGATTATTAGAAATACAAAAAAAGATAAAAAAGAAACATTAAAAGATTATAAGAAAAAAATCAAATCATTAATTAATGATAAGGGAGAGAATAAGAAAATTATTTTTGATGATAATAGATTACTGCATGAAATAGTAATCATTATGGAAAAAAAAGATATTCATGAGGAAATTACAAGGCTNCAGAGTCATATTAAAGTTTTTGAAGCATACATGAATAAAGGTAATTCAGAAAAAGGTAAAAGAATGACTTTTTTATTACAAGAATTTTTGAGAGAAGCAAATACAATAAGTTCAAAAACTGATAATGTTAAGAATAGTCATATTGTAGTTAATATAAAAACAGAAATAGAAAAAATAAGGGAGCAAATTCAGAATATATTATGAATCAAGGTAAAATAGTTGTATTGTCCGCACCATCAGGAACAGGTAAAACTACCATTTGNAGNGAACTTTTAAAAAGGAATCCAAAATGGTTGTTTTCAATTTCTGTTACTACTAGAGAAAAAAGAGCAAATGAGACTCCAGATAAAGATTATATCTTCATAACAAATGAAAAATTTGATCATTTGATTAAATTTGGTGATTTATTAGANTATGAATGGGTCCATGGAAATCGTTATGGTACATTAATGGATCCNTTAGAAGATGCTATTGATAATAATAAAGTTATATTGCTTGATGTNGATGTTAAAGGTAGNTGTACAATCATGGATGAATTTGAAGATAATGTNATCTCAATATTNATTGAACCACCAGGAGAGGATTTGAATGAACANATTGAGACGATACAGAAAAGATTGAAAGAAAGAGGACATGAGTCTGAAACTTTNATNAANCAAAGAACGAAAAGATTGCAATTAGAAGTTGAATATAAAGATAAATTTAACCATCATTTTGTTAATGATGATTTGAAAAAAACAACTGATAAAATAGAAAAAGCTATTAGGAGAAAACTAAAATGAATATATCAGGAATATCAATAAGTAGACTATTTAAAAAAGATGAAGATTTATATGAAAAAATTGTTGTTNCAGCTAGAAGGCANAGGCAAATCATAGAATCNAGATCAATTCAGCTAGAAGCTTTTCAAGATATAGAAGATACTGAGCAGTTAGAAGAGTTTGACCATGTAGATCATAATATTGATAAACCTCTTGTGGTTGCAATGGATGAATTATTTAATGATGAGTTAGATTGGGAATACCCTGAAGAATAGATAATTAGTTAAATGTCTTCTAAAAATAAAAAAGAAAAAATTATAAGAGAACCTCAATCAATTGATGCTGAAAANGCTGTTTTAGGAGCAATGTTAATTAGTAAAGATGCTGTTCCTAGAGCTATGAATATATTAGCAGATAATTTTTTCTANGATTCAAAACATCAAATTATTTATAATAATATTATGCAATTATTTGAAAAGAATGAAGCTATCGATTCAATTAGTCTTATAAATAAATTAAAAAAAAATAAAGAACTTGAAAANATTGGTGGTGCATATTACATAACGGGACTTTCAAATGAAGCTCCATCTTTTGAAAATATTGAGTATTATGCTAATATAGTAAAAGAAAAACATGTTTTAAGAACAATCATAGGNGTATCTAAAGAGATGTCTTTTGATGCNTATGATGAATCTTTGGATNTTTCAGAGATTTTAGATAAAGCAGANCAGAAATTGTTTAATATATCTCAGCAATCCCAATTAAGCCAGTTTACNGAGGTATTTCCACTATTAGAAAAAGTTTTAGATGATTGGTCTAAACAAGGAAAGGGAGCATTAACTGGTATAGCTTCTGGTTTTAAAGAGTTGGATGTTATGCTTTCTGGGTTTCAGAAATCAGATTTAATAATTTTAGCAGGAAGACCTTCTATGGGTAAAACAGCATTAGCGTTATCAATTGCNAGAAACTCTGCTNTAGAGTTTGGTCATAAAGTAGGAATTTTTAGTTTAGAAATGTCAAATCAACAGNTAGCTCAGAGACTAATAACTGCAGAAGCTAGAGTTGATAGTCATTTAGTTAGGACTGGTAGATTNCCAAANACAGAATGGAAAAATTTAGCTNNTGCAGCGAACTCGCTACATGAAGCNCCTATATATATAGATGATTCAGCTTCACTNAATATATTAGAATTACGAGCAAAGGCTAGAAAATTAAAGTCAGAGAAAGATATAGATATTTTATTTGTTGATTATTTACAACTTCTTAATCAAGATGGAAGAAGTGAAAGTCGGCAACAAGAAATTTCTTTTATTTCTCGATCTTTAAAAGCTTTAGCAAAAGAATTAGATATTCCTATCATTGCACTCTCTCAATTATCTCGTGCAGTGGAAAGCAGATCTGAACATAGACCTATTATGTCTGATTTAAGAGAAAGTGGAGCTATTGAACAAGACGCTGATATTATCTTATTCATATATAGAAAATTTGTCTACTCAAGAGATGAATTAGATAAAGGGCAAGCGGAGATTATCGTAGCCAAACATAGAAATGGTCCAACAGGCTCTGTAGATATTGCATTCTTTGAAAAGTTTGCTAAATTTGATAATCTTGCTGATTATAGACACCAAGATATTAATATTCCATCCTAAAAAATCATATGGTCTTAAATAAGATTAAAAGTCTTATAACTGGANCTGAAACTTCTGAATTAAAGAAATATCAGANTATATTAGATAATTTATCCCTTGATATAGAAAATTCAGAACATCATTCAGATATAAATCTTATAAAAAAAGCTTTTGATATTGGATATACTGCTCATAAAGGACAGTTAAGGAAATCTGGAGAAGAATATTTTAATCATTGTATTGAAGTNGCAACTCAACTATCAGAATGGAATATGGATAGAGATGTTNTTATTGCAGGATTATTACATGATACTTTAGAAGATACTAATATAACAAAAGATGATTTAGTTGAGCATTTTAATGAAGAAATATCAAAATTAGTAGAAGGAGTATCAAAACTTTCAGATATAAAGTTTAATAGTAGAAAACAGAAGCAAGCTGAAAATTTTATGAAAATGTTTTTATCTGTAGCTCAGGATATTAGAGTAATAATTATAAAGTTTTCTGATAGATTNCATAATCTCAGAACTATTAATCATTTATCATTAATTAAACAAAGAAGAGTTGCAGAAGAAAGTAGAGATATTTTTGTTCCATTAGCTCATAGACTTGGAATGAATAATATTAAAACAGAAATGGCAGATATTATACTTAAGACTCTAGAGCCAAAAGTTTATAAGGATTTAAAGAAAAAAGTTAGCGCATCAAAGAAAAAGCGNGAATCTTACATNNATAAGTTTATAGANCCTNTAAATCAATCATTATTAGATTCAAATATAANTGCNGATGTATANGGTAGAGCTAAAAATTATTCATCAATATATTATAAAATGCAAAATAGAGANAANGATTTTGATGAAATTTTTGATTTGTTTGCTATTAGAATTATAGTGAAAAAAATAGATGAATGNTATGCAGCTTTAGGTGTGATTCATCAAATATATAAACCNTTNCCCGATCGATTTAAAGATTATATAGCAACGCCAAAACAAAATGGCTATCAATCAATTCATACAACTGTAATTGGGTCCTCAGGGAATATGGTAGAAATTCAAATAAGAACAGAAGAAATGGATAAAACCGCAGAGGTTGGGATTGCAGCTCATTGGACATATAAAGAAGGTAGCTCAAATAGTAATAAAAAGAAAGATATTGATAGGCACGTAAAATGGCTTCGAGAATTGATTGAAAATATTCAGAGTGAAGATAAAAATCCTCAAGAATTTTTAAAATTATTAAAAATAAATCTATTTCAAGATGAAATTTTTGTTTTTACTCCANAAGGAGATCTTGTTCAATTAAAAGCAAAATCAACCCCAATTGACTTTGCATTTGAAGTCCATACTCAAGTTGGGATGCATTGTATAGGAGCTAAAGTAAATTTTAAGCAAGTTCCTCTTAATACTGAANTGAAAAGTGGAGATAAAGTTGAAATTATAACATCAAAAAAACAAACCCCTAGCCATGCATGGCTAAAATTTGTTAAATCTCCAAAGGCAAAAAGCCATATAAAAAGATGGGTTAATAAAATTGATAACGATAAGTCTATTAGCTTAGGTAAAGAGGTGTTAGAAAAAACTTTACGTAGATTAAAACAACTAAAAGTATTAGATAGCATAGAAGAAAACCCAACATTGATGGGATTCAATAACCCTGATTTGATATTTTCTGAAGTTGCTAAAGGTCATATTACTGCAAGAGATTTGATAGAAAAATACTCTCCTAATTTAGAAGACTCTACTTTAGAAAAAGATGAAACTCTTACTGAAAAATTCATTCAAAAAGCTAGAGGACATACAAAGGGTGTTAAAGTAGGAGGGATTTCAAATACTCTTATTAGTTTTGCTAAATGCTGTAATCCTATCCCTGGAGATGAGATTGTTGGATATATAACTAGAGGTAAAGGTGTTACTGTTCATAGAAATGAATGTCATAATATACCCGTATTAAAAAATGAAGATAGATTTATTGATGTAGATTGGAATATTAAAGGAGANTCCTCTTTTATGGTTAGATTNAATATTACAGCTACAGATAGAAAACACTTATTAAAAGATATNTCTGAAAAAGTTTCANTTATGAATATTTATATTCAGAGTATTGATATGAAAGCTCATGAAGGATTTGCTACTTGTATACTAATCATACAAATTAGAGACACAAGGCANTTAGATAGATTATTTAGAAAATTAAAGCAATTATCAAATATTGTATCAATATCAAGAAGATGAAAAAAATAACTTATACAAAAGCTGATATAATAAATAGTATTAAATCAAATAATAATTTATCTAATGAGGAATCAAAAATAATGCTAGAAACCGTATTAGACTCAATTAGAGGTTTTTTACTTAAAACAGAGAAATCATTTCGAATTGAAATAAGAAATTTTGGNATNTTTGAAGTCAAACCAACNAANGCNAGAGATAAAGCACGAAATCCTAAAACTCTAGAGATTTATAAAGTTCCAGAAAGAAGAAAGGTTTCGTTTAAACCAGGNAAGCTTATTAAAAAACAATTAAAAAAGAAATTAAATTGAGTAGAGTTTTAGGAATAGATTATGGAGATTCAAGAGTAGGATTGGCTTTATCAGATCCAATGAAAATTATTGCAAAACCTTTTAAAACTTTAGATAACAATATTGATTTATTGNTTAATCTTAAAACAGTTATCGATAATAATGATGTTNCTCAATTNGTTGTAGGATATCCATTAAACATGAAAGGTGNAATTACNCCTCAAACTAAAAAGGTTGATGACTTTATTNTTCTTNTNNAAAGTAAATTTGATTTTCCAGTAATAAGAATAGATGAGAGATTGAGTTCTGTATCAGCTATTAATTCACTTATTAATCAAGGGATTAAAACTGGTNATAATAAATCTAAAATTGATGATACTTCTGCNGCAATAATATTGCAAGAATTTTTAGATCAGGGAAAAGTATAATAATAAAATGACTAATTTTATTTTAATATTCTTTTCATCAGTTCTAATGGGTGTTTCTCAGCATCCTATAGGTATGGGATTTTTATCTTTATTTGCATTATTGCCAATACTACCATTATTAATTAATCTTAAAAGCTATCGTGATGCATTTAAAATTGGTTTAATATGGGGCATTATATTTAATGCTGTTTCAATTTATTGGATTGCTTTCAATATTGGGACTTCTCCTTCCGTTGCNTTTACAACNATGATACTAACGGTGTTAATACTAACAGTATCTTCTATTTTAATTTTTAGTATTTGGTGTATGCTTAATAGAAGAGGTGTTAATATTTTTTTCTTATCTTTTATATGGCCTTCAATTGAGCTTATTCGATCTTATGGNAGTTTAGCTTTTCCTTGGATTTCTATTTCGAATGCTTTGGTTGATTATAATTTAATTATTCAAAATGNCGAATATNTTGGAATGTATGGTATGAGTTTTTGGATAGTTCTAGTTAATATATTTATTTATAAAACAATATTAAGTAGAACTAGGTTCTCTATACTATTAGTTATATTTATTATTGTATTTCCTCAAATAACTGGAAAAACTATTAAGAATTCAAATATAGTTAAAAANANAAATGAATCNATTAGTATAGCATCTATACAGCCTAATATACATTTATCAGAAAAATGGAAACAGGGAGCTCAAAGAAATATTTTAACTAAAATACTTTCCCAGTCTAGTATTGAACTTAATAATGGNAAGAATAAGAACCCTGACTTATTAATATGGCCAGANACAAGTACAATATCATATCTTCTCAAAAAAGAGGGAAGGTATAATTACAGTAGAATTAAAAAAATGTTAAGAGGGACAGATTCAAAACTTATAGCAGGTATNCCGCATTATGAGTATAANAATAATAANCGANATANCTATAATTCTGTTGGCTATTTTAATTCTGAAGGTTTAATAGATATTTATCATAAAATGAATTTNGTTCCAGGAGCAGAATACGTTCCTCTTTCAGGCTATATAAATTCNTTAGATATTTTAAATATTGGATTAGGGAATTTTACACATGGTANAGAATTTACTTTGTTTAATATTAAATCTTATAAATTTGCAGCTATGATATGTTTTGAATCAACTTTCCCATCATTATCNAGAGAGTTTGTTCNCAAAGGTGCAAATATGCTTGTTTATGTTGTTAATGATGGGTGGTATGAAACTGCTCCTGAACCTCAGCAGCATGCTAATAGAGCTATATACAGAGCAATAGAAACAAGAAGACCAATAGTAAGATGTGCCAATACTGGAGTTTCTATGGTTATAGATNACTTAGGGAACATTCAGCATACTATAGAATTAAATAAAAAAGGTACTATTTTAGCAAATATANACCCTAATNATAGATTGACATTTTATGTAAAGTATGGAGATATATTTATTTATTTTATGATGATAGCTATTATCTTATCTATATTTAGAAGTTTAAAATATGAAGACTATGTTTAAAAATATTAAATTTATTCTATTGATTGTAATTTTCATGCAGTTACTATATCCATCAGCAGTCAATATGATGAAATCTTTTGTTCTTCCAGGATTGGGAGAATTAAGCATGAAAGAAAATTCAAGAGCAAAGTTATTTTTTACATCTGAAATTTTAATTCTTTCGACTCATCTATTAGGAAAAAGTTTTAGAGACTCATATGTAGATCAGTATACTGGTTTTGCAGAATTACACGCAAATGTCAATATGGATAATAGAGGTTATGATTTTATTATCGATATGTCTAATCATAATTCTATGACTGATTATAATCAAAATATAGCCTCCTATCATGGAGAAAATTTTTCTGAATATCAGTATGATAATGATTTAGATAATTGGGAATGGGATAGCAATGAAAGTAGATTAGAATTTGATAAAATGAGACGAAGCAGCTTAGTTTCTGGTATGATTTCTGATTTTGCATTAGCTGGATTGATTATTAATCGTATAATATCTGTTATAGATGTTATGTACTTAGAAAAAAGAAAATCTAATATTAATTTAGGTTCATATATATCAAAAGAACAAAATGATGGAATTGCTTTAAACGTTTCTTTTTCTATGAAATGATAGTTAGATTTGGAAGTATTTAAAAATTGTTTTTTAAAATTTTGCCCACGTAGCTCAGCTGGATAGAGCAACGGACTTCTAATCCGTAGGTCAGAGGTTCGAATCCTCTCGTGGGTACAGAAAGATAAAGCCCCTTTCTGACCGAGGGGCTTTTTATAGGAGCAAATATAATGATAAAGAAAATTTTATTATTATGTGTTTGCATATTACTTATGACAAACTGTTCAACAATAAAAAATCCTGATGTAAGTGTTTATGGTGCACTATTTGAAATGATGCACCAAGGTAATCTTACAACTAGGATTGATTTAAATAGTCTTGAGAATGAAAAACATATTTATGGCCTCGGTGCTTTAACAGATTTAAAAGGTGAAATATTAATTATAGATAGTAAGCCGTATATTTCTAAAGAAAATGTAGATGGAAGCATTGAAATTTCTAATAGTTTTAATCATGAAGCTGCTTTATTTGTAGAATCAAAGGTAGAAAAATGGAATTCAACTCAATTGCCTGACAATATCAGAAGTGTTTCTGATCTTGAAAGTTTTCTAGAATCAATTGCAGAAGAATATTCATTAGATATTGAACAACCTTTCCCATTTATGATCGAAGGTCTCATTCCAAGTGTAGATTGGCATATCATTAATTGGCCTGAGGGTGATACAGAGCATAGTCATGAAAAACATATAAACTCAGGGCTTTCAGGAACATTAAAGGATACTCCAATTCAAATTTTAGGTTTCTATTCAAAGCATCATCAGGCTATTTTTACTCACCATACGACGTATCTTCATATGCATTTATTAACAAATGATAGTAATATAGCAGGACATATTGATGATATTATGTTTAATGGAAATCAAGTA
>NZUX01000016.1 GCA_002703645.1 Fidelibacterota bacterium
AGCTTTCTTAGCTACTGCTTTTTTAGGAGCAGCTTTCTTAGCTACTGCTTTTTTAGGAGCAGCTTTCTTAGCTACTGCTTTTTTAGGAGCAACTTTCTTAGCTACTGCTTTTTTAGGAGCAACTTTCTTAGCTACTGCTTTTTTAGGAGCGGCTTTCTTAGCTACTGCTTTTTTAGGAGCANCTTTCTTAGCTACTGCTTTTTTAGGAGCNGCTTTNTTAGCTGTAGATTTCTTTTTTGTATTTTTAGTCATAAATATCCTTATNGCATAAAAAATAAGCTAACAATTTTAGTCATAATAACATCAGTTTCCTATTAATTTATTAATTCAATATATTCTTGTATTGATATTTGTTCTGGCCTTTTNTCTAGCAACTTAATATTTTTAGAAATATTTAAATTCATATCTTCTGTAATACAATTTTTAAGTTTTTTCCTNCTCTGATTAAAGATNTTTCTAATATTAACTTCAAATTTATTATAATCATTAATACTATACTTTTTACTTCTTTTAAATTTAANAAAAGTAGATTCNACCTTAGGANTAGGTCTAAATACTTTAGCTGATATATTAAATAGACGCTCTACATCACAAAAAATTTGAGACATAATAGTTAATCTTCCATATGTTTTATTCCCAGGTTTTGCTAATATTCTATCAGCTACTTCTTTTTGCATTAAAAAATACATTTCTTCCCAGGGCATCGCAGAATTAAAAAAATTAAAAATGATAGGAGTTGTAATATAATAGGGCAAATTACCTACTATTACTTTATGATTAAATGATTGTAAATCNGTTTTTAAAATATCTTCATTTATAATGTGGATATTATTAATTACTTTATTTTTGAGTATTTNACATAATNTAGAATCTATTTCGACAACAGTTATATTTCGAACTTTTTTTGCTAAAAGCTTTGTTATTGCACCGGTNCCGGGNCCGATTTCTAATACATCGGCATTAGTATTTAGATTTATAGATNCTACTATTTTTTTACANATATTTTCATCTATTAGAAAATTCTGTCCCCATTTTTTTTTAGGTANTATTTTATTCATTTTATCTTATGGAATAGATTTAANGCATTTTTTGTCGTTTGGNAAGCTACTTCTTCTAGTGATATATTTTTTATTTCAGCTATCTTCTTTGCAACTAATTTAACATGTGACGGCTCATTTCTTTTTCCNCTAAATGGTATGGGAGTAAGGTAGGGAGAATCTGTTTCAACCATAATTTTAGANAGTGCAGTTTTCTTTANTACATNATCTAAGGTTGAATTTTTAAATGTTATAATACCTGTAAAAGATAAAAGTATACCCAAANCTATAATTTTATTAGCATAATTAAGATTACTAGAAAAACAATGTATTACTCCTTTAGGTNGNTGTTTTTTTAAAATATCATATAANTCNTCATCAGCATCTCTATTATGTATAACTACAGGAAGATTTAAAGAGTTTGCTAGTTCAATTTGTTCTATAAATNTCTTTTTTTGTGTTTCTGGATNAGAATTATTATAGTAATAATCTAAACCTATTTCTCCTATAGCTACTACTTTATCTTCTCTAGACATTTCTTCTAATTTATTAAGATAGTTTTTTTCAGCTAGACATGATTCATGNGGATGATATCCAATTGTACAATAGATNTTTTTATATTTATTTGATATTTCTAATGATTGAATTGATGATTCAAGGTCTGTACCTATGCAAATTATTTTTTCTACACCATTATTTNTAGCTCTATCTATAACATCNTCAAAATCATGATTATATTTATCGTAATATATATGAGAGTGTGTATCAATTANCATATACTATGAATCAATTCTAGGAAATAGCGTTGGTATTAAATTTATTTTTTGNCCACTAATTTTTTGTCCAAAATTAAAATTTATTTCTTTAGAGTTAATTGAATCTAACACGATATTAGTTTTATTTGGCATGATTGGNTTTAATAATTGACTGCAAATTCGTATACATTCCATAGCTAAATATAGNGTGGTCGCAGTAATCTCCTTTTGATTGGGATAATCTTTATAGGTTTTCCAAGGAGCTTTTTGTTCTAAATATTTATTGATTAATCTTATCAAAGAAAAAATAAATTCTACTAAATCATGAATCTTCATATTTTCTAAAAAATTAAAAACTTTATTTTCTAGATCTTTAAAATTTTCAATCAAATCAAGATCAATTTGATTATATTGTCCTGGTTCTGGGATTAAAGAATCAAAATATTTATTTATTAATACAAATACTCGATTAATAACATTACCATAATCATTAGCTAAATCTGCATTATATCTTTTTATAAATGAATCTAATGTAAATGTTGAATCTTGGCCCAAAACCATATTTTTCATTAGATAATATCTTAGCGAGTCTGAGCCATATTCATTAGCAAGTTCAAGAGGTTTTATAACATTACCTAGCGATTTTGACATTTTTANATCATCAACAAGCCACCATCCGTGAGCAAATACCTTATCAGGCAATTCTATATTACAAGCCATTAGCATAGTCGGCCAATATACGCAATGAGTAGTTACTATATCCTTTGCCATTAGATGACAATTAGCAGGCCAGTATCGNTTAAATTTTTCNTTATCTTTATTCCATCCAATTCCACTTATGTAATTTATAAGAGCATCGAACCAAACATATGTGACATAGTTTTTATCAAATGGCAATTCTATTCCCCAGCTAAGTCTTGTTTTAGGTCTTGATATACATAGGTCATTTAAAGGGTTTTTAAGAAAACTAAGAATTTCATTTTTTCGACTTAAAGGTTGTATGAAATCTGGATTTTTATTTATATGTTCAATTAATTTTTTTTGATATTTTGACATTTTAAAAAAATAATTTTTTTCTTTTATTTTTTTTATTTCTCTAAAATCACCTTCTTCTTTTTCTTTCTCAGTAATAAACCTTTCTTCAGATACAGAATATAATCCTTCATATTCATCGAAATAAATATCTCCCTTTTCAAATAGAAGAGTCAATATTTCTTTCACTCGATCTTTATGATTATTATCTGTTGTTCTAATAAAAAAATCATATTTAATATCAAGATTAAGCCATGCATTTTTGAATCGTTTTACATATTCATCTGCATGTTCCTTCGGGGATACATTACGTTTCAAAGATGCTTCTTGCACTTTTTGTCCATGCTCATCGGTTCCAGTCAAAAAATACACATCTTGTCCCAAGTTTTTACGAAAACGAGATAATACATCTGCAAGAATAGTAGTATAAGCATGCCCAATATGAGGTTCATCATTAACGTAGTATAGAGGTGTAGTTATGTAAAAAGTACTTTTTTTCATATGTCTTTAATTAATTCTGATTTAGTTATATTATAATTACTNTTTTTTAGACAACGCTGTATATTAATCATAAGAGAGTATAGACTTAAAGTAAAGTTTATATTATTTTTAGAATCCCTAATACATTCATCTAATAGATTAATTATTTTTTCCCAGTTTGAATNAGGGTATAAAGATGATATCTNNTCATAGTTTTGATTTAAAAATTCATAATTAATNAAATTTTTTGAACCATTATTACTTAAAGCGTATAAATCTTTTGTACAAATTTTCAGATGAGATAAATANTTCAAGAATTCGGTTTTGTTTTTAGTATTAATTTCATTCATTGTAGATAATAGTTTCTCTATATTATTTATTTTATCNCTGTAAAAATATTTTATTATTTTTTTTAGATTATCAACTCTATCTGTAGAGATTATTTCATGAAGCTCTCTCATNTTACCATGACTTAATTGAATGCTCCCTTCTTTTATACTATTCTCAAGATTTTCCTTTACAATAAAGTCATTAAGCGTAGAATCTTTCAGTCTTGGNAAAAAAAGTTTTTGACATCTAGATAAGATGGTTGGAGTAATTAAATTAATTTTTGATGTGATTANTATAAATAATGTGTTTTCTGGTGGCTCTTCCAAAATTTTTAAAAGGGAGTTTGCAGCTTCCGCTCTTTTTAAGCATAGCTTTTCTGCCTCTGTTATAATAACTACACTCCANTTATTATCACCCTTAGTGTAAAATAATTTCTTTTTTATATCTCTAATGGCATTTATNGGAATANTATTTGCCCCTTTTAAATTTATTTGACAATATGGGTTTTTTATTTTTTGTTTTTGAAACTTNTTAATTTCTTCTATTGTTGCAGAATCCAATATTAATTTTTTAGATGATTTATTGTTTTTTAATGCTGGAAGAGGATGAATATAGTGNACTTCTTCATGCTGAAATGATTTTATTCTTAAACAAGACCTGCAATCTCCGCAAGCATTATTAGATTCGTTATTATTCAATCTCTTNCAATTCAACAGTGCTGCTAGTTCAATTGCATGAGCTTCTTTCCCAACTCCATCTATTCCTGAAAAAATATAAGCATTAGGTATTTTGTTATTTTTAAATGTTTTTTGGATTTTAGTCCANACATNATGATTTATGATAAGATTTTCAAATATCATTTAATCCATTCNNTCGGGTTAGAAGGGACAACTTCTTGATTATTTTTCATTTGAAGAATACCGAAATATAATAGGCCATATGATTGATTCTTATTATTAGATTTATTTAAAGTTTTGCCTATTATAGTNTTAGAATCNATATAAGCTTGTTTTTTTATTTTAATACTATCATCATCTAGATTTGCATATAAAGTTGAATAACCATCTCCATGATCAATAATAATATAGGTATTGTAAACCAAATTATAATCAATTGTTGCAACAATCCCATCGAATACTGTCCGAACTTCTTCATCTTTTTTGGTTTTTATCTCTATNCATATATTCATATCCTCTACTCCATCTGTTTTTTCAATACCAAAGTTTTTAATTATAGTACCCTCCNCAGGCCAAGGNAATTNACCTTTCATCCTTGAGAATCCTTTAATTTTTTGAGCAGATTCAAGCTGTTTTTTCTTTTGTTCACGAATTTTTTTTAGTTTCTCTTCTCTTTTTTTTGCCTCTTCNTTATCAGTATATAGCTTTTTTAANAATTGATTTATTTCAGTTAACTTATTTTTNTTATCAGCCTCATTTTTTTCTAAATTTGTTTTTTCATTCTCTATTTTTTTTAATTTATTTTTTTCTTTTTCACTTATTAACCCATATTCAGCAATCTGATTGCTTTTTATTTTTCTATCATTCTTTTTGTTTAAAAGTTCGCTCGTTAGGATTATTATATCATTATCTAGTTCATTAACTACCAATTCAATATCTTCTTTTATTTTTTGATGCTGTTCTGATAATATTTCAAGATACTTTACTTTATAAATCATATCTTCCCAGTTTTTTGAGTTTAGTAATATATCTAAATAATTATCACTTTTAGTTTTATATAAATGTAAAATCATTTTTGAGAATTTTAATTTTAGTTTATCAAGTTTAATCTTATTTTTATCAATAGATTTTTCTGTGTTTATAATAGATGAATGTATATTGCTTTCATCTTTTTTTAGTAGATCTATCAAGTTNCCTGTTAACTCTATTTTTTTATTTATATCACTTAGTTTATTAGTTAGAGCCTTAGATTTAACATTTTTATTTTGAATNTCNTTTGCAAGTCTATCTATTTCAGATTTTAATAATTCAGCTTCTTTATTTTTTTNATCAATGCTCTTCTGTATATCTTTAGTGNTTTTTTCACTAAATAGAAAACTGAAACTTAATATCAGTAATAGCCAAATATATGATTTACTTTTAATCATTTTATAAAGCTATTATATATAGAACTATTATCTGCATCGTAATTACTTAGTAATATTAAGGCATCATACATTTTCATACTACCAAGGAGNTTGGCTATTTCATTAGCATATATATCAAGAAANAAAAATGCATTCCTATCNTTAGGGTAAAATTCNTGAAGNTAATATATGTCATTTTCTAATTCAGTNAATAATTTAGTGATATCAATAATATCTTCATTTTNNNTTTCTGCATCCATATTATTTATTATAGCATCNTTTATTTCGTACCAATGATACCTAAAATTTCTTAAATNNTCATTTTCTAATAANTTNTTACATTTTTTTAATCGATTATCCCATCCATTAGGATAGTCAGATTCTTTACCATTTAGAGATATTTTTTCAGCTTGATTAAAAAACATATTCCCTCCCAATGGAGACCAACCATCCAATTCATTTGCTAAGAAAATATACGCAAAGTAATCAAATATAGAACTAGTAGGATCAAAATTGGATGTTAGAGTCATAGATTTTCCTTTATAGTAAGGAATAGTTGCTGATCTTGAGAAAACTTTCAAGTCCCAACTGTTTACAAAGAATTGTGCATTAAAAGTTTTAAATGCACCTTTTTCTGATATTGATTCAATTATAATATGCATATTAAGAGGAATTTCAAGATCCATATCATTTTGAGAAAAAATTGTATTTTGGATATATCGAATAATTTCTTCTTTAAAATCATTAATTATGAAGTGGTTGTGTTTTTTAACGCTTCTCATATCTAAAGTAATTTCAACTTCAGAAAATTGTGCTTTACATAAGCTAGTAATAATAATCGATAATATAATTAATTGTTTCAACATGCTGTAAATTAAACATTCATTAATAAAAAATGTTCTATTTTATAGGATTCTTTATTTTTTTTTTATTATTATATGATATAGGATTTAATAATGAAAATAATAACAATAATATTATCCATCTTACTTTTTTCATGCAATCAGTCTAATGATTCTAATTTTACTTTAGACCCATCTAAGCCGGTCGAAGTTGGAATAGAGTCTATTGAAAAGAGTGATTCTGATTTATATATAATTGATGTTTATATGATCAATCATCAGCCAGTATCAGGAGTTCAGTTTAAAATCGAGCCAGACACTTTTTTTGAGGTAGATAGCGTATTTGGTGGCAGATGTAAAGCTAATGATTTCCAATTACATAGCAATGGCAAAGGAACAATTCTGGGTTTTTCAATTGCTGGTAATTCAATTCCTGAATCTAATAATTCAAAAAAAGAAAATAATATTCTATTTTCAATTAAAGCAAAAATGAAAAAAGAAGTCAATTCTCCTTTATCGTTATCACCTATAATAGCAAGTAGTGATGCGAAAAAAATAGAAACGATATCAGTTCCTTTTGAATTGATAGGAAAATAGTCAGAAAAATCCTATATTTAATATCACAATATTTTTTTAAACAACCTAGGGAGTAGTGCGTACTATGCTTTTATTAAAAAATTCATTTTTAAAATTAATAAATTTCACATCAGTTTTAATTGTTTTTTCATTGATTTGGTCAACTGATTTATATCTGGAAAATGTAGATATAGATTCGGGGACATTAGATATAATAATGATTAATAATGTTGATGTCGGTGGCTTTCAATTTAATCTTTCTGGTTTGGAAATTACAGGCGCTTCAGGTGGGTCAGCCACAGATAATGGTTTTTTAATCAGCAATTCTACAAATACATTATTAGGTTTTTCATTAACGGGTAGTTTTATTCCTCCTAGCAATGGAGTCCTTGTAAATGTTACATTTGAAAACTATGGAGGAGGTGAAGTTTGCATTGAAGATGTAGTGCTTTCTGATACATCTGGTGGTGCCCTTGATGTAACTATAGGGGAATGCTATGGTGAAGAAGCAGCTGATGACGGTGGTAGTGATGGTCCTCCAGATTGTGTTTTAGATTGCCCCGGTTGGGAAATGGTTGATGGTGCGTGTGAAGAGTTTGGTGGTAGCGATGAATCTCCAGAGTGTATGGATACAGCTTGCTCTTATATGATTAGTTGGACTGATTGTTGGACTGATTGCCCCCAAGAAGTGCTTTGTGAAGTTCCTATTCAATTCTTTTCTAATGCATGCGATTTTTGCCTAGAAGATGGATCATGCAATGATTTTTCTAGTGCATTTTGTGAGATAGATGAGGCGATTCAAACAGATTTTGAAAATAGTTGTAATCTAGATGATGGTGAATTCCAAGAAGCTTTTGGATGCAGTGATAATGGAGATGGTGGTGATGATGGTGGAATGACAGGTGATAATCATATTTCAATTTCAGATGGTTTTGTAGATGCTGGAGATATTACGACTTTTGAAGTTTCGCTAGATAACCCTAGTGATATCATCGCTGGATTTGAATTTTATTTAACTGATTTTCCTAATAATTATGGTTCGTTTAATGGAGTCTCTGGAACGGATAGAACTTCAGGATTTCAGATTAGTGCACAAGAGCAAGATGATGGAACATATATAATAGTTGGTTTTGACTTAACTCTTACGGGGATACAGCAGGGCCAAGGTCCAATTTTAAGTATTGATTATCAGTCTGATGCAATATATTCAGCCGAAATTGATATTGATATAATGAATCAATCTATTTTGTCTGATGCTTCAGGGCTAGCTTTAGACTATACTGCTAGTTCAGGTATGATTTATGTTGATGGTGAAGAGCCTCCACCAATTTTTTCCCCAGAAAATCTACAAGCAACTGGTGGACTAACAATGGTTACATTAAGCTGGGAGCACCCGGAACCATGGTCTGTATCAACATATAATATTTATAGAGATGGTATGTTGATAGGAAACTCTAATTCAACAAGCTTTGCAGATACTGGATTGGAAAATATCATTCAGACATACTGTTATACGGTAACTGCAGTAAGTTTAGAAAGTGTAGAATCACTAGAATCGAATGAGGCATGCGCTGAAACGACTGATATATATTTAGAAGAGCCTCTAAACCTTACGGCTGAACAAAATGGTCTTGAAATTTTCTTAGATTGGGATGTTCCACCAAGTGCAATAGGCATAGGAGATGATTGCGTAGATGCTTATGGTGGTGCTGGACTTATCGATTGTATTGGGCAATGTGTTTCTGAAACTACTATAATTTCTTGGTTAGGAGATGGTTTATGCGATGACGGTACATGGGGAGTTTATTTAAATTGTGATGAGTTTAATAATGACGAGGGTGATTGTGACTATTATTATAGCCATAGTGGTAATGAAAAAGAAATGGCAGAAGGTATTGTATTTCAAGGGTTAAGAGATCTTCTTGGATATGAAATTTTTAGAGATAATGTTCCTCTTGATTATACTACGGAAACTGAATATCTAGATACTAATGGGTTAGAGTATTTAACTGAATATTGCTATAATGTTAAGGCTGTATATGATGAGGGTAGCTCAGCATTTTCTAATGAAGCATGCGATACCCCTCAATTGAATGGCCCAAGTAGTCTCTCAGTCCAAGCAACTGGTAGTTTTCTAACGCTTGGTTGGACCGCTCCTATATCAAATGATCAAGATGGATTTAATATTTATAGGGATGATCAATTTTACGCATATACAGTAGATACGATGTATGAGGATATGGAAACAGATATTGGTGTTGAGTATTGTTATTTTGTTAAGGCTGTTTACGATGGTATCGGCGAATCTCCTTCTACTAATACATCATGCCAAGAATGGGAGGTATATCCTCCATCAGATATAGCAGCAGAAGATGGAGATGGATATATTGATCTTACATGGGATTTGCCAGTTGGAGGAGAGGAAGTTTCATTACAATATGATGATGGGGTTCTTGCTAATGCATTTCATTTTTGGGATTCTTATGAATCGGGATATGCGCATGGCATGCGATTTGATGTTGGAGTTGATTTTGATGTGCTAGCTGCATCAGTTAAAATTTTATCTGAAGGAGATGCTTTTTGGCCATGGCCAGACTCTGAGCATGTTCCTGTTAGAGTTTTAATATTTGATGATATTAATGGTATGCCCGGTAATTTAATTTATGAAGATTCTGCAATTGCTCAAGATGGGTGGGCAACAATCTATCCAGATATTAATGGACTATCA
Organism: Fidelibacterota bacterium; assembly: GCA_002703645.1. Taxonomy (GTDB): domain Bacteria; phylum Fidelibacterota; class Marinisomatia; order SCGC-AAA003-L08; family D37C17; genus TMED161. The sequence continues at coordinate 9,864 of NZUX01000016.1, forward strand.
GGGTCATTTTATGTTATTGCTGCGCATGATGGTTCTTGGGCTACTTCTCCAGGGGAAGGTTTTGGTATAGATGGCGCTGTAGATTATCCCGATAATATGTATACGTTTAATGCTGGAGTATGGCAAACCGGAGATGTGTTATTTTATGGTGGAGATTATATGATGGCTACGCAGATATTTGCATATGGGGATATACAAAATATATCCTATGGTAATAATATCCCACAAAACAATATAGATGATTATTCTAATATTAGATCAACAGTTGATCTCAATTCTTCATTTATATCAGAGGAATCACATCCTTGGTATGTAGATTCTTCTAATAGAGATTTATCTTCATTTGATATTTTTAGAGATGGAGAGTTTATTGCAAATGTAGGAGCTGATGTTTTTTCTTATAGAGATGAGCCTCTTGATAATATGGAAGAATATTGCTATACGTTGCGTTCTAATTATGATGAAGGTGTTTCTGAATTTTCGGATTTAGTTTGTGAAACACCTAACCCTGGGCCACCAGCTTCTAACCTTGTAGCTAGTGATCTTCAAGGGACTATTGGTTTAGATTGGGTCGCAGCTCCGAGTGAATTAGTGATTGATTATAGTATTTATAGAAATGGCTTGCAAATTGCAAGTAGTGAGGAAACTACTTATATTGATAATTTAGATATCATAGCAGGCGTTGAATATTGTTATGAAGTTAGAGCTCATTATGCATCAGGTGAAACATTCCCTACTAATACTGCTTGTGCGGTATACACCCTAGATCCTCCTGTTGGTACATATGCTGAAGGAAACGATGATGACCAAAATATTTTAGTTACATGGAATGAGCCTGGAGCTTTTGTTTTATATGATATAGTATGTGATGGTGGTAGTTGGCAGTCTGAAGTTTCATGGTCACTTGTTGATGTTGCAGGATTAGAAGTTCTTACTGGTGGCGCGCCATTTAACCAGGAAGATGTTCCTTTATTCTATGGAGATTATACTCTTTTCATGAATGACTCATGGGGTGATGGGTGGAATGGAAATATATTTAGTTTATATGATCAAAATGGCAATCTGGGAGCATCTTGTACTTTAGATACAGGCACAGAAGGAATTTGTGAATTTACATTAGGAGGTGATTTAGCATCTATAGGTGGAGTAGACCCTGTAATAGCTGTTGATAATGCTCCAGATAATAAAGAAGAACTTATTACAATGGCTAATCAGGAATCAAATCTAACAGATGATAATTTAGCTAATTTTGTACAAACTACAATTGTTCGTTCTAGAGATTTATTAGGTTACAACTTATATAGAGATGGCTTACTTATAGCGGAGCTTGATAATCAAACTTTTGAATATTTAGATGAAGATACAGAGCATAATACTATTTATTGTTATACCGTAAAATCTGTATATGATGATGGCTTATCTATACCTTCTAATGAATCTTGTGATGAATGGATTCTTCCTCCTGCTACTGAATTTGATGCAAGTGGTACGAATGGTCAAGTTGAACTAATGTGGAATGGAGCTCAATCTAATGACGTGCTATCTTATAATGTATATAGAGATGAAATTATGTTGGCTAATACTGAAAATAACTTTTATAATGATAATACTGCAGTACATGGTGTAGAGTATTGTTATACGATAACAGCTGTTTATGATTTAGGAGAATCTGCTCCTACTGAAGAAGAGTGTGCTATGTGGGAAATTTTAGCTCCATCAGATTTGACTGCTGAAGGACTTGATGGTTATGTTCATCTTGAATGGACAGACCCACCAGATGGAGGTACTCCTGGAGCGGGGGATGAGTGTTTCGCTTATGATTATTATGGAAACTATTATGGATTGGGTTATGTAGACTGTGTTGGATATTGCTTCCCAGAAGTATATTTAGGATGGGTTGGGGATGGTTTTTGTGATGATGGGTCATTTGGTATAGTTTTTACATGCTCAGAATGGGAGTGTGATGGATGTGATTGTGTTGGAACAGGTACAAACCCAGAGGAATGCGTAGAGGAATGCGGTGGATTCTCTAATGGTGAAGGTGATAATCTTCAGAGTTTTTATCGTTCAGAGGATAATTTGGGAGATTTATCTCAAATCACTACATTAGATGAGCCTTCTAGAGACCTTGTAGCATTTAATATCTATAGAGATGGTGAATTCTTAACTTCTGTTGATGCGGGAGTATACGAATATGATGACTATGATGTTATGAATCTTGACACTTATTGTTATACTGTTACTTCTGTATACGAGGAAGGAGAATCAGCAAATGCAACAGAGGAGACTTGTGCTACTCCTGAGCCTGGAGTTGCCCCATTTGATTTATTTGCCTCTGTTGAAACGGATATTATAATGCTAAATTGGCAAGCTGCTAATAATAATGGTGGTGGCTCTGTAATTGATTATAATATTTATAGAGATGGGCTTTTATTAGACACAACATCTGATATTAGTTATTCAGATGGTAGCGCAGAGCACGATATCGAATATTGTTATATTGTTACTGCTAATTTCCCATCTGGCGAATCCCTACCTACAAATGAAAGCTGTGCAATGTGGGTACTTGCAGCACCTATGAGCGTGACTGCAACTGGAGGTAATGGTTTTATTGAAGTTGAATGGACGGAGCCTGGCATTAATACTTGTGCTAATGAAGTAATTTCATCTCTCCCATTTAATACTTATGGTAGTAATGTTGGAGAAACTGATGATTGGTTGGTGCAAGGAAGTCAAGGAGCTGATTATTCTTATTTGCTTGTAGTTACAAATCCTATTACTATTGATGTGACTCTTTGTAGTATGGATACCGATTATGACACTAAGTTAGAAATATTTACTGCAGATCCAGAGTGCAATGAAACTACAACTGGAAACTATATTGATGATGATTATACTAACTGTCCTGACTATGTTGCNCCATACCCACCAAGTGGTTTGTGGGGTGTTTATTTAACTCCTGGAGAATATTATATAGTAGTTGATGGATTTAGTGGGGCGGTAGGTAATTATGAAATATTTGTATCAGAATCAGGTTTAGCCGCCCAAGAATCTGCTAGTATTGAAAATTCAATTAGATATGAATCAGAAAAAAGTGGAGAAAATATTAATCCTGAAAATTGGGCTATTGCAGATGGTTNGAATTTCAATACATCTTCTCGTGATTTATTAGGGTTTGATTTATGGAGAGATGGCGCTTATCTTNATAGTGTCGNACCAGATNTATATTCTTATACAGATCTAGGTCTTGAAAATGGAACTCAGTATTGTTATTATGTAGTTGCTGTTTATNATGAAGGATATTCTCAGCCAACTGCTGAAGTATGTGCTGCTCCAGATGCTGGTCCAATGTGTCCACCTGAAAACCTTACAACTAATGTTGAAGATGGAGACACCTTCGTTAGTCTTGCTTGGGATTCTCCTAATGCTACATGCGAAGACGGTGGCGGAAACGATGGTGGAGAAGAAGGCTGTGTATATGATTGGTCTAATTATGGAGCATCTGATTGCGATGTCGCATGGGANCAATTTGGGATAGATTGNGCTACATTAGAATCTGTATATGGATGGGATTGTTTAGGCTGTGAATGTCCTGGGGATGGTCTAATGTCAGAGCATAGTGATTTTCATGATTATATAGATGTATTTAATGGTGATATTGAACAAGAGCAATTAAGNCTAAATGGATATAGTATTTATAGAAATTTAGAGCTTATAGCTCAAGTTGGGATTNATCAGACAACATTTGTAGATAATAATATTCCTGTATATGGTTTAGAATATTGTTATAAAGTTAAGGCGATTTATGATGAGGGAGAGTCAAATCCTACAAATGAAAGTTGTGAGGTCGTTACTGACCCTGGAAGTTTTTCAACTATTGAAATACCTTCTATGACTGTTCAAGGTGGTGATGATTTTATGATTCCTATTTTACTAAGCAATCAGTTAGATGTAGCTGGTTTNCAGTTTACGTTATCTGATTCACCTGATTTGCTAATGGGCTTAAGCGCAGAAACTACTGAAAGGACAGAAGGATTTCAGATATTAACTAATGAACTTGATGGTGTATTAATAGTTGCAGCATTTAGTTTAACTGGAGCTTTGGTAGAAGCAGGTGAGGGNCCAGTTGTAGAGATTACATATTCATCAATGGGNGTTGAAGCTGATGAAGAAGTAATTATATCTTCTTATGATGTTATTTTAGGTGATCCGTCTGGATTAGAGCTTCCTTCTTTTGGAATTGATGGAACGATTACGTTGACAGCTGAGCCTCCAATTTATGGATGTATGGATTCAGAGGCAGTAAACTATGATCCAGAGGCAAATGTTGATGATGGTTCTTGTATGTATACGCAAGCACTTTATCTTGAGATGGAACCTTTTATGATGAATTTATCATCTATTAATATTTCTTCTGTTGATGGCGATATGTCTCTTGGGAATTTATTTACTGAATTAGATGTNCTCCTAATGAGTAATGATAACTCTGATTTTTATGTTCCTGATTTTGATATTAATCAAATTGAAGAAATTGATATTACAGATGGATATAAATGCTTTTTAGATGGTAATACCATGCAATCATTAACATTAGAAGGTATTCCTAGCTCTATGCAAGATATTCAACTCAGTCCATATCAATTAAATTTAATTTCATACCTTCCTTCAGAATGTATGTCTACTGATTATGCTTTCGCATCAATTGCTGATAGTATATTATTAGTGAGTGATGACCAAGGAGGATATTATATCCCTTCATATGGTATTATGACTATGGAGGAAATGTGTCCAGGTGAAGGATATGCTTTATTTACCTCCGTAGGTGAAACTGTTGATTTCGAATANCCAACTATGGGATCTCAATCTAGATCATCAATGCATACATATTGGAATGAGTATAATAATAATGCTCTCACCCAATCATACAGTGATCTTGTAGTACCTACGGGTATTTCATATCCAATTATCATTACAGATATAGATGGTAATGTATCGGTAGGTGATGAGCTGGTTGCGTATGCAAATGGTCAAGTTGTTGGTGCTACTCGTATTGCAGATTTAACTGCTCCGGTAGTAATATCAGCATGGGGTGGTTTTAATGAGTATGGAATTTACCTTGAAGGTTATTCTGTAGGTGATAAGATTGACCTTAGANTGTATAGCAATGATACAGGTGAAGAGTTAATGGTNGATGTTGANCTTGATAATGAAGAATATGGNGTAGGTGTATTTGCTAGNGGTACAGTCACTGCTACAGATATGCTTGCAGTTCCTGAGGAATATGGATTATCTCAGAACTATCCAAATCCATTTAATCCAAGTACAACGATTTCATTCAGTATTCCATCTGAAGGTAATGTGGTATTAAATATCTATGATATTACAGGTAGATTGGTTACTACACTGGTAGATGGTAATATGGGTAGTGGATATCACAGTGTTACATGGGATGGTGCAGATATNGTAGGAGAAAATGTATCTGCTGGATTGTATATTTATAGTCTTCAGGCTGAGGGAGTTGCATTGACTCGTAAGATGGTATTAATGAAGTAAAGTTTTAATTTAATACTTTGAAGTAATTTAAAAGCGGGGCATATGTCCCGCTTTTTTATTTATTACATAAAGTTACAATTATTATCTATTAACCATAATTTAATTTATTTAATTTAATTTTGATTTCGACTGAGAAGGCTATTATTTTAATAGCTGATTTTTTATATATATACCAATTAAAAAAGGACAAAATAATGATAAATAGAGCACTTATAAGTTTAATATTCTTAGCAACTTCACTTTGGGGAGTTAATTTATCCATTGAAAATGTAGATGTGGATTCTGGTACTTTGGAAGTACATATGCAAAACGATCAAGCTGTGGGAGGATTCCAATTTGATTTAACAGGTATAACTATTACTTCTGCATCTGGTGGATCAGCTACCTCAAATGGATTCTTAATTAGTTCTTCTGCAACTACAATATTAGGTTTCTCTTTAACGGGTGGGACTATTCCTGTTGGAGATGGTGTATTGTTAGATGTTGCATTTACAGGGACACCTGATTTTGATAACCAATTATGTTTATCTGGTGTTGTTGTTTCAGACCCATCAGGTAGTGCTCTTCCCTCAGATGTAGGTGACTGCTTTCCAAATGACGATTCTTCAGATGATGGTGGTGATGACGGTGGTAGCTTAGAAGGTGTTTCTCTTGACCTTGAAAATGTAAGTGTATCAGATGGTTCTTTGGGGGTTTATTTATCTAATGATGTTCCTGTTGGAGGTTTTCAATTTAATTTATCAGGAGTGACAATTACTGGAGCCTCTGGCGGTTTAGCTGCTTCTAATGGATTTACTGTTAGTACATCAGCTACTACAGTATTAGGATTTTCACTAACTGGAGGCTCTATTCCAGAAGGTGAAGGTACTTTATTGGTGGTTTCATTTACAGGTTCTCCAGATCAAATATGTTTAGAAAATGTTGTCTTATCAAATCCATCAGGGTTAGCGTTAGATGCAACAATTGGTGATTGTTATGAAATTTCTTCTGGCTGTACAGATGTGAGCGCTTGTAATTATAACCCCGACGCAGTAGAGGATGATGGTAGCTGTGCCTATGAAGTTGATTGTGCAGGTGAATGTGGCGGCTCTGCTATTGAAGATTGTGCAGGTGAATGTGGTGGCTCTGCTATTGAAGATTGTGCAGGTGAATGTGGTGGCTCTGCTATTGAAGATTGTGCAGGTGAATGTGGTGGCTCTGCAGAATATGATTGCGCAGGTGAATGTGGCGGCAATGCTGAATTTGATGCATGTGGCCAATGTGATGGTGGTGTATCAGACCCTAATGACTGTGTTCAAGAAGGCTATAATCTGAGCATATCTAATGTAAATTCATCTAATGGTACGCTTGATATAGTTATGAATAATGAAGATGAAGTAGGTGGATTCCAATTTAATTTATCAGGGGTGACAATTACTGGAGCTTCTGGTGGTTCAGCTGCATCTAATGGTTTTACTATTAGCACATCAGCTACAACAATTTTAGGATTTTCATTAACTGGAGGAAGTATTCCTTCTGGGAATGGAGTATTAATTCAAGTATCATTTGAAGGATCTCCTGATTTAGTATGTATTGACGGATTAGTTCTATCAGACCCTTCTGGTGTAGCACTTGATGCTACTACCGGAGAGTGTTATGAGCTTTCTTCTGGGTGTACAGATGTGAGTGCTTGTAACTATAGCCCTGACGCAATAGAGGATGATGGTAGTTGTGCTTACGAAGAAGACTGTTTTGGTGAATGTGGAGGCAGTGCGGTTATTGATGAATGTGGTGAATGTGGAGGAGATGGACCAGTAGATTTTTATGATTGTAATGGTAATTTTATAGGAACTAATGTACAAGTTATTCATAATTCAGCTGATCCTACAGTTGATGTTTATGTGAATGGTGGACTTGCAATTGAAAATTTTGAATTTAGAACAGCAACTCCAGTTTTAACGTTACCAGCTTCATTTACAGTTGGAATTGCTCCAGCTGATGGCGATGTCATTGCAGAGTTTCCATTTGAATTAGAAGAGGGCGAATCTTATGTTGTTATAGCTACAGGCTTACTGGGGAATAATGATACGCCATTTAATTTAGCTGCAACAGGTACTACTTTTGGGGCAAGCAGTGAAGATGTTGTTGGCTTAGAAGTTTATCATGGTTCAACTGATGCTCCTGCAGTTGATATTTACGCCAATGATGCTATTTTATTATCAAACTTTTCTTATGGAGATTTTTCTGGTTTTGTTGAAGTCCCTGCAGATGACTATACAATAGGTGTTGCTCCTACTGATTCTGAATGGATTGCAGCATTTACTGCTCCATTATCTGGATTAGGAGGTGGAAGCGCAGTTGTTTTTGCTTCAGGATTTTTATCGACTCAGCCAGCTTTTGGACTATTTGCTGCTTTAAATAATGGAACGGTATTAGCATTGCCTTCGTTATCGCAAGATTGTGCAGGAGTATGGGATGGTAATGCATTAGAAGATTGCGCAGGAGAGTGTAATGGTGATGCAGAATATGATTGCGCAGGAGAGTGTAATGGTGATGCAGAGTTTGATGTATGCGGTGATTGTAATGGAGGTGCTATTGATAGTTCTGAATGTATTCAAGAGGGATATAGTTTGTCTCTTGCAAATGTAAATACAGCTAATGGTACTCTGGACGTAGTTATGAACAATGAAGGTCCTGTAGCTGGATTTCAATTTAATGTTGATGGGGTAAATGTTACTGGAGCCTCTGGTGGTTCAGCTACTTCAAATGGGTTTCAATTATCAACTTCTCCAACTACAGTATTAGGTTTTTCTCTAACTGGAGCTACTATTCCAGCAAGCAATGGGACATTAGTTACAGTTAATTTTGATTCTTCAGGTGAAGTTATATGTTTATCTGGAGCAATACTTTCAACATCTACAGGTACACCTCTTGATGTAGAGATTGGTGAATGTTTTGATGGATTTGGATGTACAGATCCATCCGCTTGTAATTATGATAGTACTGCTACTGCAGATGATGGTTCATGTGCTTATGAAGTTGATTGCTCTGGTGAATGTGGTGGAAGTGCAGAAGTTGATGATTGTGGCGTTTGTGATGGTGGTAATGCTGACTTAGATTGTTCTGGCACATGTTTTGGTGATGCAGAATATGATTGTGCAGGAGAGTGTAATGGTGATGCAGAGTTTGATGTATGTGGTGATTGTAATGGAGGTGCTACTGATAGCTCTGAATGTATACAAGAAGGATATAGCTTAACTCTTGCTAATGTAAACACAAATAATGGGACTCTTGATGTTATTATGAATAATGAAGAGCCAATATCAGGATTTCAATTTGGAATAGATGGTATTAGTATAACTGGAGCATCTGGAGGTACAGCTGAAAATAGTGGTTTCTCTGTTTCAACTTCATCCAGCACTATTATTGGATTTACGTTAACTGGTAATCCTATTCCTTCAAGTAATGATGTATTACTTGTAGTGAGCTTTGATTCTTCAAGTGATACAATTTGTTTATCAGATGTAATTTTATCAGATCCGTCAGGTGAAGCTGTTGATGTAGTCGTAGGAGAATGTTTTGATGGTTTTGGATGTACAGATCCTTCTGCTTGTAACTATGATAGCTCAGCAAGTGTAAATGATGGTTCTTGTGAGTATGAATATGATTGCGAAGGAGAATGTGGAGGAGATGCAGAGCTAGATGATTGTGGAGTTTGTAATGGTGGAAATGCTGATTTAGATTGTGAAGGAGTATGTTTTGGTGACGCAGTAGAAGATTGCGCTGGAGAATGTAATGGAGATGCAGTAGAAGATGTTTGTGGAGAATGTAATGGGGATGAGACAGATTCTGCAGAGTGTGGCTGTGATGGTCCAACAACTATATCAATAGGGGACGCATCTGTTGATGCTGGAGATACTTTTGATGTTGACCTTAGTTTGTGTAATGATGACCCCGTAGCTGGTTTGCAAGTTCAGGCTATTGATTTACCTGATCAACTTGATATTATCGATGTTGTGCCAACAGATAGGTTGCCAGCTTCATTAACATTGTCATGGAGTGAGCAAGCTGATGGGTCATTTATTGTAGTAGTATTTAGTTTAACAGGTGATGATATTCCTGCTGGCTCTGGACCCATTGCTACATTAACATATGCTTCTAATAGTATCTACGAATCATCTATCTCACTTTCAATAGTTGAATCTGTTTTATCAGATGATTTTGGACAAGAAATTGAGCATTTAACTGAAAATGGTACAGTTCAGGTAAGTGGTGAAGAGCCACCTCCAGAACCACCAGAAACTCCAACAGGATTAATTGCAGAAGCTGGAGATTCTGAGATAATACTTTCATGGAATCCATCTTTTGGAGCAGATGAATATATGGTTTATAGAGAGGAAGGAGATTTTAATAGTACATCAGGTGGCGGCACATCAGGTGGTGGCACGTCAGGTGGTGGAGATTTGGAGTATATTGATTGTGTTGGGTTAGAATTTGATAATACTGATCCTATTTATGATAACTATGATTGCATTGTTTGTGATGGTACTTGTAGCGATCTAAACCAAGATGGTGCTTGTTCAGATTGGCTTGGAGATGGATATTGTGATGATGGCGCATATGGATTAGTATTTAATTGTGATACGTGGAGTAATGATTGTGGGGATTGTGATGGTGATGATATGGGCGATATGTATAGCTTATGTGATAATAATGGATTTGGAGATTATTTCAGTGAAAATAATAATGATATGATAATTAATGTTGATAGAAATGAAAATATATTTAATCCATATTTAGATAGTAATACGAGAGAATTTGAGTTGATTGCAATAACTACTGACCCATCATTTGTTGATGACACTGTATTCAATGGTACTGAATATTGTTATTATGTAGTAGCTTCTAATGTGAGTGGTGATTCAGGGGCTTCTGCTCAATCATGTGCAACACCTGAAGGTCCTCCACCTTTATATCCTCCAGAAGATTTAGTGGCATCAGGACAAGTAGGTTATATAGAATTATCTTGGATAGAACCAGAGTCTAATAATAATGATGATGGTGGTGGTGATGATGGTGGTGATGATGGTGGGAATACTACTGGTACAGATGGTGGTGGAAATAATTGTGATGATGGATATGTAGAAGATTGCTCAGGTGATGGTGATTGTTGTCCTGAATCTTGGATTGGTGATGGATTTGAGGACTGTGAAGATCAAGCTTTTGGATGTGATTTGACATGTTATGATAATGATGGTGGTGATTGCGGTGCCAGTAGCGATGGTGGTGGAACTACTGGAGGTGGAAGTGGAAGTTGTGATAGCTGTGAGTTTGATTGGACTCCATATGGCTCCGAATGTTGTGATACAGCATGGGAAGAGTATAGTATAGACTGTGGAACATTAGAGAGTGTTTATGGCTGGGATTGTGCTGGTTGCGAATGTCCTGGTGATAGTGGTAGTACATCTGGTGGCACTGGTGGCACTGGTGGCGGTGGAAGTGGTTCTTGTGTAGGTAACTGTGGTGGTTCATCAGATACTTGCTGGTGTGATGATTTATGCGAATACTATGGTGATTGTTGTAGTGACTATTACGATGAATGTAGAGATGGTGTTGTTGGAGAAATTCTAGAGACATCAATGGAGCGACCAACATATTCTCTTGATGATTTCAGAGAAAGATACATACCGTATAATTCAAATAGAGATTTATTAGGTTATAATCTTTATAGAGATGGTGCTCTGATAATGACTTTAAATTCAGGGGAAACAAGCTATATTGATGGTTCAGTGGCAATTGATGTAGAGTATTGTTATACAGTAACAGCTTTATATGATGAAGGTGAATCAGTAGAATCTAATATTGCATGTACTACGGCTTTGCCTGAGCCAAATGTCGTTAATATGTATGTATCAAATGAAACTTCAGAAAATGGCTCTGATGTAATATTCGATATTAATATGCTTAACGAAGATCCTGTTGCAGGTTTTCAGTTTACTTTTGCAATTAACCCAGATATAGGTGATATTGTTGGATCTAGTACAACGGATAGAACAGCAGGGTTTCAATTATCTACTAATGGTTCAACTGTTTTATTATTCAGTTTAACAGGAGATACTATTGACCCAGGTGATGGTCCAGTATTAACTCTTGATGTTACTCCTACTAATGATGGTGACGCTCAAGCTTGTATTGAAGATCTAGTGTTATCTGACCCATCTGGAAATCAGATGCCTGCTAATGGTTCTTGTGGAGATTTTGTTGTAGATGGGGATTTTGCTGATGATGGTGGTGATGATGGTGGTGATACAGGTGGCGATACAGGTGGTGATACAGGCGGTGATGATGGTGGTGATGATGGTGAGGTTATGTTAAGCTTAGAAAATGTTGATATATCTGAAGGTACATTAGATGTTTATATGTATAATGATGTAGAAGTTGGAGGTTTTCAGTTTGATTTATCTGGTATTAATATTACTGGAGCTTCAGGCGGTTTAGCTGCTGAAAATAATTTCACTGTAAGTACTTCATCTACTACAATATTAGGATTTTCTCTTACTGGTGGTACCATTTCAGAAGGAGAAGGTGTCTTGCTTGAAGTTTCATTTACTGGTTCCCCAGATGAAATTTGCTTTGATGGTGTAATTTTATCTGATCCTGCTGGTCAGGCACTTGAGTCTTATACTGATGGCTGTTGGGATGAAGACTCTAGTGATGATGGCGGTGATACTGGTGGTGATGATGGCGGTGGAATAGATACTCAATACTTTACGGAATTACCAGTTCAAACAGGAGAATCTACGCTTATTATTATTCAAGAGGTTGAAGGTCTTAATATAGGTGATGAAATAGGTGTTTTTGATATGAACGGTGTTCTTGAAACAGTTGATTTTGGTGAAACTCCAGAATATGGAGAGCTTTTAGTAGGCTCAGCTGTTTATACAGGGGAGCAAGTTGAAATATCAGCTGTTTTATCTATTGATTTATCTGATTTTAATGGACCTGTATTGAATGGTGCTCTTGAAGAGAGTAATATTGTATATAAAGTTTGGAAAGCGGATGAAGATGCTGTTTATATGGCAGAAGCAGAATATAGTTTTGGTAACGGTCTGTTTGGTGACTTATTTAATACTGTTTCTTTACTATCTCCAGTTTTCTCGGTAGAGCAATCTATTAATCTTATGCCTTATATGATGAATGCATTATCATTTAATGTAGAGTTTGATGATCCTGCGGTAGAGAGCTGCTTTGCTGATGTAGATGTCCTCTTATCATCTAATGATGATTCTGGATTTTATGTTCCTGAGTTTGGAGTTAATAGCATAGGCGATGTTAGCTTTGATATGGGACTTAATACATTTATATCTGGTACTGATCCTCAGATTTTAACTATGGAAGGTGTACCAGTTGACCCATCTAGTTCTACTATAATACTGGAACCGTATATGCTTAATCTAATTTCATACCTTCCTTCAGAATGTATGGCTACAGATGAAGTATTTAGTTCAATTGAAGATATGATTCTTTTAGTTAAAGATGATTCAGGAGCATTTTATGTACCATCTTTTGGTGTTATGACAATGACAGAAATGTGCCCAGGTGAAGCATATTCTATATTTACAATGGGTAGTGAGATTGATTTTATATATCCAACTATGGGATCTCAATCTAGATCGTCAATGCATACATATTGGAATGAGTATAATAATAATGCTCTCACCCAATCATACAGTGATCTTGTAGTACCTACGGGTATTTCATATCCAATTATCATT
>NZUX01000017.1 GCA_002703645.1 Fidelibacterota bacterium
CCAGATGCTTTTAGTGTTATTGCTGATGATTACATTATAGATAATAATGATAACAATATAATATCTATTTCAGACAATTTTTTAAAATTTACTATTAGCAATGAAAGTGATTATGACCTTTTATATAAATATATCTTTACAGATTTATTAGATGGAAGCAATCCCTTGTTTAGTTATAGCCAAGGAGAATTATATATTAGTTCAAACTCAGATACTTTGATTTCCTTCCCCAAAAACTTTGAATCAAATTTATTTGAGACACAGATTATCCTTTCAGTTTGGCCAATCTATCATGAGTATGCATTAAAAGAACTTGAGTTTACTGTAACAAATAACACATTGCTTGGTGATGCTAATTATGATGGTAACATTGATGTTATAGATGTTGTTTTAATAGTCAATATGATTCTTGGTAATCAAGAGTTAGAATTAGAAGTTAGTGACTTAAATAATGACCAAGAATTAAATGTAGTAGATATTGTGCTTCTTGTAAACTTAATTCTTTCAGTTTAATAATATTATTATATTAATTTTCATATTATCTATTTGTTTTTGTGAAAGATTAGACATGGGAATTATTGCATATGATAAAATAGATGAAGCCTCTGGTATTGCCTCTAGTAAAATCAATCCAGATATTATATGGGTTCACAATGATTCGGGAGATTTAGCTAGATTATATGCTATTGGATTAGATGGTTCTTATTTAGGAACATTAAAATTACCTGGAATTATTGCAAGAGATTGGGAAGATATGACTTTAGGTCCAGGGCCTGAAGATAATATCGATTATATATATATAGGTGATATAGGAGATAATTTTTTAATGAAAAATAAAAAGAAGATTCTCCGATTTAAAGAGCCTAATTTAAATTTAGACTCCTTATCTATTCCATTTAATATTAAAATTAAAAATATAGATAAAATTACATTTACCTACCCCAATTATAAATCAGATTCAGAAGCTATGATGATAGACCCAATAACAAAGGATATATATATTATTACCAAAAGAGAGTCTTCTCCATATATTTACAGCTTACCATATCCTCAATCAATATCATCTACTATCAATGCTAATTATATAGGAAATATAACCTTATCTCCAGAAAAACCGTATACTATGTCAGATATGATAGTCTCTTCAGATATTTCCAGAGATGGAAGAATGATTCTTATTAAAACGTATTATCAAATTTTTCTTATAAATAGAGACCTAAAACTTGATTTTTCATCAATATTAAAAGAAAAGCAGATTAGTCTTGAATATATTGTAGAGCCTCAAGGAGAAGCTATATGTTGGGATTGGGCGCAGCGTGGATATTTTACAATTAGTGAGCAGCATGGGAAAAATCCTGTTCATCTTTATTATTATTCAAATTAACTTAAAATAAAACTTGTGATTAGAATCACAAAACAATACAAATTCTATTTAGAAATTATACCTATTATTTAAGAGCTAATATGAAAAATAAATTAATAAAATATAGATCAAATGGAATAAAGGTTATCAAATTTAATATTGGAAACAATAATTATGATAAGACCATGGTCTATTATAAAAATGGGAACCCCCAGCAAGAAAAAAATTATAAAAATGGAAACCTTAATGGTAATTTAATTTCATATTGGGAAAATGGAAGAGTTCATACCAAGGGGAAATATCAAAATAATCATAGAATCGGAACATGGAAAACATATGATAAAAAAGGAAAGCTCGTTCTAAAAGAAAATTATTAATATACTTCTCTGATTATCTAGAAAACATCGTTTTTATTATCATTATTATATAATAGTATTCAAATAATAAATCTCTAATTCATAAATTATTTATATGAAAAAAATATTATTATATCTAATAGTTTCACTTATCTATCCCACTGAATATTACATCTCTACGTTAGGTGATTCATTGAATCCTGGTACATTCAATAGCCCCTTTTTATATGTTCAACAAGCAGTTGATATTATGGAGGCTGGAGACATTTGTTATATAAGGCAAGGAGTATATAGTGAAAATATTATTATTGATAATAAAGATGGAACCGTAGGTGTTCCAATAATTTTCACTTCTTACAATGATGAGCGAGTTGTATTTGATGGTACTACATCAATTAATACTGAATGGATTCCTTATTCAAATAATATCTGGATGACTGAGTTAGATTTTGATGTTTTAGATGTAATACAACTTGTAAATATCATTTTGTATTAAAATCATGAAATATAAAATTATAAATTTCTTTAATTGTGTATATATAGAAGTCTTGTATAAATTCGCCTGAGTTTATATTTAATATTATGAAAAAGAAATCATTTAAAGATATATCTTCTAAAGTAGATTTTATAAAAATCGAACATTCAATTCTTAAGTTTTGGGAAGAAGAGGATATATTTCAAAAGCTTGTTAAGAAAAATCAAGGCAATGAACCTTGGTCGTTTCTTGATGGTCCTATTACAGCAAATAATCCAATGGGAGTTCATCATGCATGGGGTAGAACATTAAAAGATATGTTCCAACGTTATCATGCAATGCAAGGTTATGACCTTAGATATCAAAATGGATTTGACTGTCAAGGTCTTTGGGTTGAAGTAGAAGTAGAAAAAGAACTTGGATTTTCATCTAAAAGAGATGTTGAGGATTTTGGTATAGAAAAATTTGTTAACATGTGTAAAGAGCGTGTTAGAAAATATTCTGCTATCCAAACAGAGCAATCAAAGAGACTTGGCTATTGGATGGATTGGGAAAACTCATATTTTACTATGTCAGATGAAAATAATTATACTATCTGGTCATTTCTTAAAAAATTATTTGATAAAGGAAAAATTTATAAGGGTACGGATGTAGTCCCTTGGTCTGGAAGGTCAGGTACCTCCTATTCTCAGATGGAAATTATAGAAGGTAGGAAGCTCGTCGCTCATGATTCTGTTTTTGTAAGATTCCCTATTAAAGGTAGAGATAATGAGTATCTTTTAGTTTGGACCACAACCCCATGGACTTTAACATCCAATGTCGCGGTTGCATGTAATATTAAATTAGATTATGTAAAATTAGAAGCTAATGATGGTTCATTTTATTATTTTGCAAAAGAGAATCTTGAGTTTAAAAGACTTGAGAAACAATTCCAAGATAAGAAGCTGTGGATAGATGGTGTTCCTAAACTAAAAACTATTGCCCAAATTTTTAAAGAGAGAGGAGGCTACAATATTGTAGATACAATTAAGGGGCAAGATATGCTTGATTGGGAATATGAAGGCCCATTTGATCATTTGGATGCGCAAAAACATATTGGAGGATATCCTTTTGAAAATGACAAATTAAAAGATAAGGGTCTTAATGCGGTAACATGTCATAGAGTAATTGATGGAGGTAAAGATAGCATCGGTAATGATGTTGTGGTGGCAGGTGAGGGAACTGGCCTTGTCCATGTTGCTCCAGGTTGTGGTGCAATTGATAATAAGCTTGGTAAGAAAATAGGTATTGTAGAAATAGCACCACTTAATGATGAAGGGTGTTATTTAGAAGGATTTGATTATTTGACAGGATTGGTTGCAACAAGCTCAGATACAAAAGATAAAATTCTTGAAGATTTAAAGGATAGAAAATTTCTTATTCATGTAGAAAAGTACCCCCATATTTATCCTCATTGTTGGAGATCTGGAGATGAGCTA
Source organism: Fidelibacterota bacterium (assembly GCA_002703645.1). Classification (GTDB taxonomy): domain Bacteria; phylum Fidelibacterota; class Marinisomatia; order SCGC-AAA003-L08; family D37C17; genus TMED161. The sequence goes on from NZUX01000017.1 coordinate 3,673, forward strand.
GTTTATAGAAGTGTAGAAGAATGGTATATTGATATGGACTGGAGAGATCAAATAAAAGATTTAGTTGGTCAAATTAATTGGATTCCAGATTGGGGACATGATAGAGAGATGGAATGGTTAGAAAATATGGGCGATTGGATGATTTCTAAAAAGAGATTTTGGGGATTAGCTCTTCCAATATGGAAATTTGAAGATGACACATTTCATGTTGTTGGCTCAAAAGAAGAGTTGAAAGAACTTGCAGTTGAAGGATGGGATGAGTTTGAAGGTAAAAGCCCTCATAGGCCTTGGATCGATAAGGTTAAGATCAAACATCCAAAATCTGGTTTGATTGGAACTCGAATTCCGGATGTTGGAAATCCATGGCTTGATGCTGGGATAGTTCCATATTCTACATTATCATATAATGAAAATAGAGAATACTGGGATAAATGGTTTCCTGCAGATTTTGTAGTTGAATGTTTTCCTGGGCAGTTTAGGAATTGGTTTTATTCTTTACTTGCGATGTCTACAGTTATGGAAAATAAACCTCCATTTAAAACATTATTAGGGCACGCTCTTGTTAAAGATGAAACAGGAAGAGATATGCATAAATCTTGGGGTAATGCAATTTGGTTTGATGACGCGGCTGAGAAGATGGGTGTAGATGTTATGAGATGGCTATATGCAAATCAGAACCCAGAACATAATCTTCATTTTGGATATGGTATAGCTGATGATATACGAAAAAATTTAATTACATTATGGAACACATATTCATTTTTTATTACATATGCAAATTTAGATGGTTTTAACCCTTCTGAAGATATAGTCTCAGAAGATGATTATACAGATTTAGATAAATGGATTTTATCTAAAACTCAAGATTTAATTAAAGAAGCTAATAGTTGTTATCAAACATTTAAAGTTTTCAATCTTATGAAACTTGTAAATAAATTTATTGATGATTTATCTAATTGGTATGTTAGAAGAAGCCGGAGAAGATTTTGGAGGTCAGAAAATAATACAGATAAATTAGCTGCCTATTCTGCATTATATCAAACGCTTGTTGATTTAATTAAAATTCTTGCTCCAATAGCTCCTTACATTACTGAGAATATTTATAATAATTTAGTTTTGAGTCATAATAAAAAAGCACCTGAGAGTATTCATTTATGTGAGTTTCCTAAATTTAATTCAGAATTTTATGATGCAAGCTTAGTTAATAAGATTGATTCAATTATATCAATTGTTAGCCTGGGACGCTCAGCTAGGAATAGAGCAAATATTAAAAATAGGCAGCCTCTTCAAAATGTTTATATATATCTAACTGAAAATAAAAGTTTATTTAAAGATGAACTGGCTCAGAGAGAAATATTAGAAGAACTTAATATTAAAGAATGTAAATTTGTTGAAACTCCTGAAGATATAGTTAAATATGAAATCAAACCTAATTTTCAGTTGCTAAAAGAGCGCTTTGATTCAGACATGAAGGATGTTATTTCAGAATTAAGCAAGATTAGTGATGATATTAAATTTAAGATGCTTAATGATAATGGCGTAATATTACTTAATATTGACAATAATCAAATAGAAGTTAGTAAAAATGAATTGATTATTAATGAAATACCAAAAGAGGGCTTATCAGCATCTTCTTATGGCGGGGTCGTCGTCGCTATAGATAAGCATATATCAGATAAGCTTCTTAAAGAAGGTATCGTGAGAGATGTGATACGTCATGTGCAAAATTTTAGGAAAGAGTCTGATTTAGAGGTTCAAGATAGGATAAAGGTTGGTATTAAAGGTAATCAAAGCATATTAGATGCTATTAATGAAAATAAAAATTATTTTATGAATGAAATTTTAGCAGTATCTATGAGCTCTGATGTATTAAATTCTAACTATATAAAGAAAATTGAACTTGATGGATTATTAATTGAAATAGGTATTAGTGTATCAAATTAGGAATTAGATTATTATGACTAAAAAACAATGGAATCAAAAAGAGCTTGAAGGATTTAGAGTACTTGTAAATGAGAAAAGAGATGATATATTAGCTAGTATTGAACAAGCTAGATCTCGTGCTGATGATATAATCAAAGAAGGTAATCAAAGTTCAATATATTCATCACACATGGCTGATGCAGGCTCAGACCAGCAGTCTTTAGAGCATGCCTATTCAATAATTAATAGAGAGAGTAAATTCTTGAATTATTTAGATAAAGCCTTACAACGAATTGATGATAAAACATTTGGAATTTGTTTTGAATGTGGAGAGTTAATTTCTAAGGATAGATTAGCTGAAGTCCCTCATGCTACTAAATGTTTTGATTGCAAAACTACAAGAAGATAATAAAGAAATTGAATAAGCTTAGTTTAGCATTTATTGTAGTTATAGTTGATCAACTATCGAAGTATCTGATTCAATCAAACTTTTCACTTTATCAGTCAAATTCTATTTTAGGAGACTTCCTTAAATTTACATATATTGCAAACCCTGGATTGGCATTTGGGATCTCTGCAGGTAATCTAAGTTGGCTTTTATTTTTAGTTACCGTTTTAATCACATTATATATCATTCGATTACTATTAGTAGATAGAAAAATCATCAAATATGAGCATGTAGCACTAAATTTTATTCTTGGAGGTGCTATCGGTAATCTTATTGATAGAGGGCTAACATTATTTGGCATCTATGGATATGAAGGTGTTATAGATTTTATTGATATGGGTATTGGTTCATATAGATGGTATATATTTAATATTGCTGATCTCAGTGTTAGTATTGGGATTGCTCTTTTTCTTTTTTGTTCTTATTTTTGTTCTNCTGATGAAGAATTAGAACATGNAAACNCATAAAGTANCTATAAAAGAACAAGGTAAGAGANTAGATGTTTATATGATGGAAATNNTATCAGATATAACTAGNTCAAAAATTCAAAAATTAATCAAACAAGAAAGANTNCTAGTTAGTGGAAAACTTGCTAAGCCTTCATATATNTTGAAGGGCGATGAAGATATTAATTACGAACTCAATCAAAATAGTCNTAAATCTACATCTCTTAATCAGATTNTTTTTGAACCTATGAATATTGATATTCTTTTTGAAGATGATTATATATTAGTAGTTAATAAAAGNTCTGGNATAGTNGTACATCCAGGAGCAGGAAATNATTCTGGAACNTTATTNAATGGAGTTATTAANAAAATAAANCATGTTGAATTTCAATCNACTCCTGGTTTAGTCCATCGTTTAGATAAAGAAACTACAGGAGTAATTATTATTGCAAAGGATTACAANACTCATAGTTTTATTGCTAAACAATTTGAAGAAAGAAGCGTTNCTAAAATATATCATGCATTAGTTTGGGGTACAGTTAATAATTCTGGTACGATAGAAGGAAATATGANNAGAAACCCAAGAGATAGGAANTCATTTATATTAACTAATGGTGNAGGTAGATATTCAAAGACAGATTATTTNTTAATTAATAATATNGGACCGATTTCATATATTCAATTAAAACCTACTACAGGTCGTACTCATCAAATTAGAGTNCATATGAAATCAATTGGTCATCCTATTTTATCAGATAGCCAATANTCAGGTGGNAAATCAATGGTGAAGTCATTCCATATTAAATATACAAATATTTTAAAAAGAGTAATGAAAAATATAGATAGAGTAGCCTTGCATGCTAAATCAATAGAAATAGTTCACCCAAAGACTAGAAAAAAAATGTTATTTTCTAGTCCTATTCCTAATGATATTAATGAAGCGATTAAAATATTAGAGACTAGTGAGCATACATAAAAATAATTTATTAAATGTAGANAATTTTTTTGATTATATAAAAAATCAAANAAGATATTCTATTCATACACTAAGAGCTTATAAGAATGATCTTTTTCATTTTATTGATTATTTAGGTGAAGATAAAAATATTACTAAGATTAATAAGTATGATTTACATGAATATATAACATTTATATCTAAGTCNTTATCTNCAAAATCATTATCAAGAAAAGTNGCNACNATTAAATCATTATATAGATTTTTNTCTGATGAAGAAATAATTGATTATAATATTAGCAAGAGTATTAAAACGCCTAAAATTGAAAAAAAACTACCTAACTATGTTTCAATTAATGATATGAAGACTTTTTTTAAAAAGACATTAAATGAAATTGAAATTAGTAGTAGNGATTTACTTATAATAGATATANTGTACTCTACAGGTATTAGAGTNTCTGAATGCGCTTCAATATTAATCAAGGATATAAACTTAGATAATAAAACAATAAAGGTTGTAGGTAAAGGGAAAAAAGAGAGAATTGTTGTATTTGGTAATGANACAAAGAAGAATATGCTAAATTACCTAAATGATATATTAGGATATGAANAAGAATNCTTTTTATTTCCATCTAAATCAAAGAAAAAAACAATTACTACGAGAACTATCTATAATATTGTAAAAAAGTATATTAAATTAGTATCAAATAATGAGAAATTAGGACCACATTCATTAAGACATTCTTTTGCTACTCATTTATTAGAGGGGGGNTCTGATTTGATGGCAATTAAAGACTTATTGGGTCATGAGAGTTTAAGTTCAACTCAAATATATACTCATTTAGATATAAAAAGGATGAAAGAAATATATAATAAATCTCATCCTCAAGCTAAGAAATAGGAGAGTAAATTGGAAGATACAAATCTTATAGTAGACAAGAAAAAATCAAGTATTGATTTAAGTTATTTAGATATAAATCTAACTAATACTGTTTATAGGAATTTAAGTATAGAACGTTTAGTTGAAGAAGGACTCCTTAACGGAGAAACTAAAATAGCAATGAATGGGGCTGCTATGGTAGATACTGGTATCTATACTGGTAGATCTCCTAAGGATAAATATTTTGTTGAAGAGGATATGAGTAAAGAGCATCTTTGGTGGGGANANGTAAATCAAAAAATAGAAGCTGATATTTTTGATGCATTATTTANTAANGTAAAAGATTACTATAATACAGATACTAATAAAACATACATTTTTGATGGCTTTGGAGGAGCGGATAAAANTCATCAGCTTCCAATTAGAATNATTGCAAAGAAAGCATGGCAAGCACATTTTTCAAATAATATGTTCATNAGACCTACAAAAGGNGANCTTNAAAATTTNATTCCTGAATTTACTATTATNAATGCTTCAGATATATCAAATGATGAGTTTGAAGCTCATGGAATGAATTCTGAAACTTTTATTGTATTCAATTTAAAAAAGAAAGTTGCAATTATAGGAGGTACTGAATATGGTGGTGAAATGAAAAAAGGAATTTTTTCTGTTCTTCATTATTTACTTCCTTTAAAAAATATTTTATCAATGCATTGCTCTGCGAATGTAGATATGAACAATGAAAATGCATGTCTCTTCTTTGGTCTAAGTGGAACTGGTAAAACTACTTTATCTACAGACCCTAATAGAATGTTAATTGGTGATGATGAGCATGGCTGGTCAGATAATGGGATTTTTAATTTTGAAGGTGGTTGCTATGCAAAAGTAATTCGTTTGAATAAGGAAGATGAGCCAGATATACATAATGCCATTAGACATGGGGCATTACTTGAAAATGTCGTTTATGATTTGGATACTAATGAAATTGATTTTAATGATGGTAGTAAAACTGAAAACACAAGAGTCTCTTACCCATTAAATCATATAGATAATTCACTATATGGAAAAGGGTATGATAGTATATCTGGGCACCCTAAAAACATTATATTCTTAACATGTGACGCTTTTGGTGTTTTGCCTCCAATTGCAAAATTAAGTACAGAACAAGCTATGTATCATTTTATTAGCGGATATACTGCGAAAGTAGCAGGTACCGAGAGGGGTATCACAGAACCTATCGCTACATTTTCTCCTTGTTTTGGTGGACCATTTCTTACATTACATCCGCTTAAATATGCAGAATTATTAAAAGAAAAAATAAAAACCTATGGTTCAAAAGTATTTTTAGTTAATACGGGATGGGTAGGCGGTTCTCCTTCCTCTGGAGCTAAACGAATCAGTATAGGGGATACAAGAAAAATTATTGATAGTATTTTATTAGGTAGTATTAATGAAGTTTCATTTAATAAAGATGAAATATTTGGATTAATGATTCCCAGCAGTTTAGATGGTGTTAAATCTGAAATACTCAATCCTATAAATGCTTGGAGTGATAAAGGGTTATTTATAAATGAATCAAAAAAGCTTTCTGATTTATTTAAGAAGAATTTTAAAAAATATGGAACAGAAGTTGAATACTTGGTTAGTGGAGGACCATTATAAATGAATGAAGAATTTTACTTTACATCAGAATCAGTAACAGAAGGACATCCAGATAAAGTCTGTGATTGTATTTCTGATGCTATACTTGATAATATATTAAAGAATGATAAAGATGCTAGGGTTGCTTGTGAAACAATGGCATCATCAAATAAAATTATTATATCTGGTGAAATAACAACAAGCCAGCAGCTTAAAAAGTCATTTTATTCAGATATAGCTAGAGAAGTTTTGAATGATATAGGATATTCTAGTAATAAGTCTGGAATGAATGGAAGTAAGGTAGATATTGATGTCCACATTGTTAAGCAAAGTCCTGATATTGCAATGGGGTTGGATAGGAAGTCAAAGATTGATCAAGGTGCTGGAGATCAAGGGCTAATGTTTGGCTTTGCTTGTAGTGAAACTAAACAGTTGATGCCATTACCTATTCATTTAGCTCATGAACTTTCAAATAAACTAACAGAAGTTAGAAAATCAAAAGAGCTTGATTATCTTCAGCCAGATGGAAAAACTCAAGTTACTATTAAATATGATGGTTTTAATCCTATTGAAATTTCAAAAGTTGTTATTGCAACTCAGCATGATGATTTACTTAAAAAG
>NZUX01000018.1:0-27681 GCA_002703645.1 Fidelibacterota bacterium
GAATTAATTCAAGAAGAAATAGATAATTATGGTACTTTAGATGAATATAATATTTTTTCTAATCAGGAAGGATGGTTGAATAGATATAGTATTACATTAGAAGAATATTTTAGCAATAGAATCAGTCTAGGAATCTATTGTGAATATCTTCAGCGATTTAATCAGTTTAGTAATTTCACTGAATTGACTAGCGATGATAGATGGCCAATAGTAACGGATTTAATCACAGGTTATACCTATCAAAATACCTACCTTGAAGATGTTGATGTCCCTCCAGTTTATACTAATAATATAACAGATATTCCTGAGGAGGAAGATGGATTTCTTGTGCAAGATTTAAATCCTAATTATTACGTTGGTTTTTACCCGAAGTACACAAATTTCAATCTTAATTTCTCATTTAAATGGGAGTATAATCAAAGTTCAGATATATATGTAATTTATAGACTTACAAAATCAGTGAATGGCAAAATATTTAATACTATTGATGATTTCTTTATGTATTCTGATGATGATATCTGGACTGAAAGATATTTTGATGCTTCCTTTTTTATTAAATTTAATTATTGGTTTAATATTTAGATTTGGGATGTAATAATACTTTGTAAAATATTTATTTTCCTAGATACTCCAATCATAAATATTTCTATTATTGATGATTTTATTTTAAATTGGTTATCATGTCACTAATAAAATTTATCAGAGAGAGTAAAAAACTAATACTTATTTTATTTTCATTTTCTATATTATTCCCTACCCAAATAAACTATTCTTTATTTGCATCTGGATTTAAAAAAGCAGTTTTTGTTACCGGGCATCCTACTAATTCTAATGAATTGTATGTAGTGGAGCAAAGAGGGATGGTTTGGAATATATCAGATGGGAAAAAAAATAAAGAACCATTTCTAGATATTCGTAAAAAAGTTCATAACCCAATTTTTCCAGGAGATGAAAGAGGTTTGTTAGGGTTTTCCATTTCACCTCAATTCGATAATGATAGTCTTGTCTATATTAATTATATCAATAATAGCAACGAAACTGTAATATCTCGTTTCAGCATATCAAGTGGGATAGAAGAGATTTTAATTAGCTTTGAACAGCCTTATTCTAATCATAATGGAGGGATGATGGCCTTCGGTCCCAATAATTATCTTTATATCGCTGTTGGGGATGGTGGTAGCGCAGGGGACCCTTTAAATCATGCGCAAAATTTAAATACTTTTTTTGGATCAATATTAAGAATTGATGTAGATACTGAAATAGGCTATAAAATTCCAAGTTCTAACCCATTTTTTAATCGTCCAGATGCGTTGTCAGAAATATGGGTTTATGGTTTACGAAATCCATGGCGTTTTTCATTTGATAAAGAAAAAGGAGATTTGTATATAGGAGATGTAGGACAAAACTCATGGGAAGAAATTAATTTTCAATCAGCCAATTCAAGTGGTGGTGAAAACTATGGATGGAATTATTTTGAGGGCTTTGATAATTTTGTAGATAATCCTAGTATAGATAATCAAATTAACCCTATTCATGTATACCCTAATAATGCAAATATTTATAAAGTGATTTTAGGTTGGGATGAAGATGATGTTTATGGATGCTCAGTAACAGGTGGCTATGTTTATAATGGTAATCAAATCAAGTCCTTAAAAGGTTATTATTTATTTGCTGATTATTGCACTGGAAGGATATGGGCTTTTCAATTTGTGAATAACCAAGTTCAAAATCTAAAAGAATTAACGAAAGATATTAATTTAAATGATGGAAAAGGAACTATATACATATCTTCATTTGGAGAAGACGCTGATGGGGAGTTGTATATAATTGATTATAGTGGAGATATATATAAATTAATTAATTAATATCGATTATAAATTTGAATATAAAAAAAGAAAAATTTAATTGGAATGTATCTNCAAAGTTAAANTCGAATATTGATGCTTTAANCCTATGGNAAATAATATCTGCTCCATCAAATTTAGAATTATTTCATCCATTTTGTAAAAANAATCTCACTATAAAATGGCCAGGNGAGGGATCCATTGATGAAATNTATTATTACAGTAATTTAGTATATCAAAGGAAATTNATTAATTGGATTGATAATATTGGATANGATTTATTAATAGGAGAAAAGGATGGAAAGCAATCATTTGTTTCTTGGCGAATTGAAAAAGATAGNAATGCAACGCTAACTATTTCTATTTATCCATANAAATATAATACTGGATCTAAATNATTAAATTTTTTACCATACCATTTATTTGTAAAGCCTTTATTGAAAAAATATATTTCTTCTGTTATTACTGGTCTTGATTATTATATAAAAAATAATAAAACAGTAAATAAAAATCAATTTGGGAAGCTTCGTTTTTTTTCAAACTAAATTATTTAATCAGTATTATTTTTAAATATTTTGATAGGTTAGAAGGGCTCTTTGTCTTGAAAATTTATAATCTATAATAGGTGTTATATACTCTAGACCTAAATTATATTCCCAAGGTTTTTGAATATATTTAATAGGAATATTTTCTAATTCAGGGATGTATTTTTTTGTATAAATACCATCAGAATCAAATTTTTCACCTTGAAGAATAGGATTGAAAATTCTAAAGTATGGGGCAGCATCAGCACCTGTTCCTGCAGCCCATTGCCAACCAGCAATATTTGATGCGTAATCTGCATCAACTAGGCAGTCCCAAAACCACTTTTCGCCAATTCTCCAATCTACAAGAAGATTTTTAACAAGAAAAGAGGCTACAACCATTCTCATNCGATTATGCATAAAACCAGTTTTCCATAATTCTTTCATTGCTGCATCAATTATGGGATATCCAGTATAACCATATTTCCAAGATTCGATTTGATTTTTATCATTAATCCANTTAAATCTATCAAACTTTTTTTGGAAGTTTTTATCTTGAATAGTTGGGAAATGATATAATAGATAGTAAGAAAATTCCCTCCATCCAAGTTCAGACATATAGTGGGTAACGCCACTGTTTTTAGGAATAGAATTTAAATTATGCCACATCCTACGAACATCAATCATGCCAAATCTAAGATAAGGAGAGATTTTTGAATTACTATCCTTGTATGGGAANTCTCTATCATCTTTATATTTATTAATTTTTTTATTAATAAAATTTGAGAATTTTGNAATGGCAGCATCTTCATTAATNTCCCAATGATTATTAAGCTTTAAATACCATGAATAACCTTTTAAAAGATTAAGATCATCAATTCTTGTATTTAAATTATGCTTTATTAGTTGAATATTTTTAGTTGGCCCAACGGGCGTTGGTGGCNCAGGNCCATCGAGACANCCCTTCTTATAATACGGAGTAAATACTTTATATGGAGATTNATCTAATTTGAAAATATTTTTAGGTTCCCATAGCAGAGAGCAATTGTATGATTTTAGCTGAACTCCAATATCAAATAGCATAGAATTTATTTTAATATCTAATTCAATTTCNCTAGGTGTATAGGTTCTATCAATATAAACAAAATCAATTGATANNTCTTGAATAATTGATTTGAGAATTTTTAAAGTTGATCCCTTTTTAAAAACAAGAGAGTTTTTCAAATCATGATTTAAGCTAATTAGCGCATTGTGGAGCCAATATTTAGAGNCGGCTCCCTAATGGCTTATTCGTATTTAATTCATCGTGAATNTACAATGGTAAAATTTTACCTGATCTTGCAGCAGATTGCAATGCAGGATTATCATTAACTCTTAAATTATTTCTAAAAAGTACTATATTTTTCAATTTTTAATCTCNCATTCACCGCATCCAGCAAATAAAATATTAGAAAATAAGAATAAAATAATAGTTNATAANATTTTCATNNGAACTCCNTATTNGCGCGTTTTGCACGTTATAAATTAAATCATNTAAANTAAAAATAAAAGATAAAAATAATTATAATTATANANATNAAAATTNAANANNTTTTAATATAGCAAATGTAACAATTTGTAGATATATTTTTTTTTTAGATTCTTTAACTTTAAGTTATAAGTGTTAACATTAACTAAAATTATGAAAGGAGGTAATCAATTGAATTATTACACTAAAAGCATTGATTATACTTCTGGAGATCTAGTTTAATTTTAGATTTATAATCAATTAAGCTAAAGTGTTTGAATAGATGACTCTACATCTATCCAGAATCAAAAGGGGTGTTAATTCACCCCTTTTTTTTATTTAATATAAAAATGCGCGTTTTGCGCGTTTTATTTTGAATTTAATATAAAAAGATATAAATTTTAAAATGTCAAGTATAAAAAATATGAATATAGCAATAATTGGATCTGGTGTTTCTGGCCTAGTTTCATCATTAATTCTATCGAGGAAACATAATATTGCAATCTTTGAAAAAAATTCATATATAGGCGGACATGTGCACACACATAAGTTGAATGATGGACATGAAGTATTCAATGTTGACTCAGGGTTTATTGTATACAATGAAAATACATATCCCAATTTTATTAAATTAATGAAATTATTAAATGTCCAAACTCAAAATACATCAATGAGTTTTAGCTATACAGATGATAATGATTTTGAATACTCTGGTAATTCAATTAACTCTTTATTTTCAAAAAAAACAAATTTTCTAAATGTAAAGTTTTACTTATTCCTTTACAATATATTGAAATTCAATAAAATAGCCTTAGATGATTTAGATGATTTAGATATTGAGCTAAAATTGATTGATTATCTAAAAAATAATAAAATTTCTAATAATCTTATTGAAAAATATATAATTCCTATGGGTTCTGCAATATGGTCCACAGACCCAGATACCATGAAAAATATGCCCGCCAAATTCTTTATTCGTTTTTTTAAAAATCATGGTCTACTAGATGTTCGAAATAGACCTCAGTGGAAAGTTATAAAAAATGGTTCATTTCAATATGTAAAAAAGATTTATAAAGAACTTAAAAAAAATGATGTAAAAATCTATCTTGACCATACTGTAAATGAAGTAAGAAGAGATAAGAATAATGTAATCATTAAAATAGAAGGAAAAGGTGAAAAACATTTTGATAAAATTATTTTTGCTTGTCATAGCAATCAAGCCTTGAGATTATTAAAAGATTCAACCTTAGATGAAAAAAATATACTTGGAGATATTCAATATCAGGAAAATATTGCAACTATTCATACAGATACAAACATATTGCCAAAAAGGAAAAAAGCCTGGTCTAGTTGGAATTATTTATCTACAAAGAAAAGTAACAAAGTTGTTTTGACCTATAATATGAATATCTTACAAAGTCTAAAATCAGAAAATGTTTTTTGTGTCACTATAAATGATCCAGGTCTAATTGAACAAAAAAAAATTATTAAAATAATAAATTATTCTCATCCATTGTTTTCCAAGTCATCATTAAACGCTCAATCCAATAAAAATCTAATTAATGGGAAAAATAATACATTCTTTTCTGGTGCTTATTGGGGTTATGGGTTTCACGAAGATGGTGTAAATAGTGCTCTTGAAGTCTGTAAACACTTTAATATGGGGCTAGATGGATAATTTTATTTACAAAGGCTCAATAAGACACAGAAGATTTACACCGTTTTTAAACTTCTTTAATTATAATACATTTATGGTTTTTTTTGATTTAAATCAAATTGACAACATCTTTAGTAGCTCTATTTTTTTTAGTACTAATAAATTTGCAATTGCATCTTATTTTCGTAGTGATTACCACGGAGAAAAAAATAAATCTTTAGATGAGAGTGTAAGAAGCACAATTAAGGATAAGACGGGCATAAAGGTTAATGGCCCTATTCGCTTACTAACACATTTGAGATATTTTGGATATTGTTTTAATCCTGTTTCATTCTATTATTGTTATGACAAAAAGGATACTGGGCTAAAGATGATAATGGCTGAAGTTACAAATACACCATGGAATGAAAGACATTGCTATTTTATTACGGATAAAAAGAATAAAAATTTTAATCAAAATCACAAAAAAGAATTCCACGTATCACCATTCTGGGAAATGAATCATGACTATAATTGGAACTTTTCTATTCCCGATAAAACTATTTCTGTACACATGCAAAATTTCAAGAATTCAAATAAGATTTTTGATGCAACTTTATCGTTAAATAAAAGAGTTAAATTAACAAAAAAGAATCTATTAGTCCATAGCTTACGATATCCGTTTATAACTCTAATAGTCTTTTTAAGGATTCATGCACAAGCATTAAAACTTTGGGTTAAAGGTGCTACATTTTATAGCCATCCCAAATACAATGAGGAAAATTAAAGTGAATAATAAATTTAATGTAAATAAAATTGCAAATGATTTAACAAAAGGACGAAATAGTTATCTTAATTCATTCTTTAAAAAAATGTTTTTTAGAAAAATAAGCCTTATTAATAAAGGATATATAGAAATAGATATAGATGATAAAATTAAATCTTTTGGTGATAAAACAAGCAATCAAAAGGCATGTATAAAAGTTTTATCTGAAGATTTTTTTACATTGATAGGGTCAGGGGGATTAAANGGAGCTGCAGAGGCATATTCACTAGGTTTATGGGAATGTGATGAAATAGTTGTTTTAATTCGAATCCTTGCAAAAAATAGAAAACTAATGAGTTCATTTGATTCAGGGTTTGCGCGCTTTTTAAACTCTATAAATAAATTTATACACTATACTAGAAGAAATTCAATTGTAGGTAGTAAAAGAAATATTTTAGCTCATTATGACTTAAGTAATGATTTTTATAAATTATGGTTAGACCCAACGATGACATACTCTTGTGCTATCTTCAATAATGAAAACACCTCTCTTGAAGATGCTTCAATAGAAAAGCTTGATAGAATATGCAGAAAGATTCATTTAAATGAAAATGATCATCTGCTAGAAATTGGTACGGGTTGGGGAAGTTTTTCATTACATGCCGCAAAAAAATATGGCTGTAAAATTACAACAACTACAATTTCAGATTCGCAATATGATTATACATTAAATAAAATAAAAGAAGAGAATTTATCTGATAAAATAACTCTAATTAAAAAAGATTATAGGCATTTAGAAGGTAATTATGATAAAATAGTATCAATTGAGATGATTGAAGCCGTTGGGCATGATAATATTTCAACTTATATGAAAAAAGTATCAACCCTTTTATCAGATAATGGCATCTTTGCTCTTCAAGGAATAACATACAATGACCAAAATTTTGATATATATAAAAATTCAGTAGATTTCATAAATAAATACATATTCCCTGGTGCATGTTTAATATCAATATCTCAAATAATGAATTCTCTTAAAAATCATACCGATTTGATTTTACAAGATCTGGATGATATTACTTTACATTATGCAAAAACATTAAATCGATGGAGAAAAAATTTTCATTCTAGTAAAAATGATATTAAGAAATTAGGCTTTTCAGATAATTTTATCAGGCTTTGGGATTTTTATTTAGTTTATTGTGAAGCAGGGTTTTTAGAAAAAAACATTGGAGACTATCAATTTATTTTTAATAAAAAAGAAGGATTAAAAATATAATGCTAAATCAATTAATTAAAATGGCAGAAAATGGATACTTGCCAGATTCTATGGTTAAAGTTGGGATACGTAAGCTTTGCAATGAAAGATTAATGTGGGCAAAAGAAATTGGAGAAGAGGGAATAAGAAAAAATAGACAGGAATGGGTGGAAATTCTTAAGGATAGTCCAATAGCGCTAGTTCCTGAAAAAGCTAATGAACAACATTATGAACTTCCTCCATATTTTTTTGAATTAGTTTTAGGTAAACATCTTAAGTACAGCAGCGGATTTTGGAATGATAAATGCAACACTCTTGATCAGTCTGAAGAGGATATGCTAGAATTAAGCTCGAATCATGCTGATATTTCTGATAATCATGAAATACTTGAACTTGGGTGTGGCTGGGGGTCATTTACTTTCTATCTTGCAAAAAAATATAAAAATATTAAAATAACAGCTGTAAGTAATTCAAAAGATCAAAGAAAATTCATTCAAGATAAATGTAATAAATTAAATATAAATAACATTGATGTAATAACCTGCGATATGAATGATTTTACTACTGATAAAAAATTTGATAGAGTAGTATCGATTGAAATGTTTGAGCATATGAGAAATTACAAAAAACTTCTTCAAAAGATTGGAACATTTCTAAATGATGATGGTAAGTTATTTGTACATATTTTCTCTCATAAAAATTTAGTTTATCCTTATGAGGATAATGGGCCAGGCGATTGGATGGCTAGGGAATTTTTTTCAGGTGGCATTATGCCATCTCACGATCTTTTCTCTTATTTTGATGATGATTTATCCATATTAAAAGATTGGAAAATATCTGGACTACACTATATGAAAACATCATATGCATGGCTTGAAAAAATGGATCAAAACAAAGATGAGGTTCTTTCATTATTCAAACAGACTTATGGCAATGATTCGAATTTATGGTTCTATCGTTGGCGAATATTTTTTATGGCATGTGGAGAAATGTTTGGTTTAAAAGATGGGAAAGAATGGGGAGTATCTCATTACTTATTTGGGAAATAAATTATGACTGAAATTATTATTTTTTTTATATCACATTGGTATTTATCTCTTTTTGTACAAACTATATTTTTACATAGATACGCATCTCATCAAATGTTTACGATGAGTCCTATCATAGAGAAATGCTTTTTCTTGCTAACTATTTTAGCACAAGGAACATCATTTTTAAAACCTTCTTTATATGCAATATTACACAATAAACATCATAAGTTTGCGGATACAGATAAGGATCCACATACACCTGTTAAACATTCAAACTATTTTACCTTTATGCTAGAAACTCTAAAAAACTATAATGATGGAGCAATACTTTTAAGTAAAAAAAATATAACTTCTTCAAAATTACCAACCTGGGATAAAGTTGAAAAAGTTGCAGATACATATTCTGTCAGATTTTTATTTTTAGCTTCTTATATAATTTTCTATTATTATTTTGCTCCTAGTATATGGTTTTTCTTATTAATACCTATTCATGCTCTCATGGGACCTATTCATGGCTTTATTGTAAACTGGTTTGGACATAAACATGGCTATCGTAATTTTGAAACGACAGGAGATCATTCAACCAACACTTTGCCAATTGACCTATTAATGTCAGGAGAGTTATATCAAAATAATCACCATAAATTTCCTAGAAAATCAAATTTTGCCCATAGATGGTTTGAAATAGATTTTGGATATATATCTATGTGTATTCTAGAAAAACTTCAATTAATTAGAATCTTACGTTAAACTTTGAAAAAATTAACTTCAAATAAAATGGTTTATGATAATGATGGGTTGAAATTTTCCTTTATAGTGGAATAATGATACTTGCTGGCTTAAACTTAATTTTTATATCATTTTCTTTTGCGCTCATCTTTATTCTTAGTAATAATTTTATACTTAAACCAATGAAGGAAAAATATAATCTAAGAAATCGAAAAATTTTAGAATTTTTAATCTTCAATTCTATTATTATATTTTGTTTTATTGGTAGTATTCTTCTAACTGGTATTATTTATTATTTATTGTATTTAGTAGGATTTTAATTATGAAAAAAGTTGTGATTATTGGCTCGGGCTTATCTGGACTTGCTTGCGGATATTATTTAGATAAATCAAAATTTGATATTAAGATTTTTGAATCTAAAAAGACTCCTGGCGGTAGAGTTAAGTCCGAAAAAGTAGATGGATATATATGCGATATAGGATTTCAGGTATTATTAAATAATTATGATGAGATAAAGAAATTAAATTTATATCATAAACTTGATTTAAAATATTTTGAATCAGGAGCTTCCATATATCAAGATGGAAAAATATTAAAGCTTTACAATCCTATATTTCATCCCTTTAAATTTTTATTTTCTAATTTTTTTAAAATTTTCAAACTAAAAGATTTATTTGGTATCACTTTGAATTTTTTGTTTAAAAAGAATACAGTATATGAAAAAACATCAGATTTGATGAATAGATATCTATCAACAAAATCACGTAGTTTATTTTTCTATCCTTTTTTTAAAGGAATATTTCTTAATAAGTCATTATCAAATGATTCTATTTTTTTTCTAAAAATATTTAAAAAGTTTGTATTTGGGAGAGCTTCTTTACCCCAAAAAGGAATGTCTGAGTTACCTAAGTTGATGATTAAAAAAAGTAATTTATCAATTAATTATAACTACAAACTAAAAGATATTGAAAATAATAAAGCTTATTTTGAAAATGGTAAAGTNGAAGATTTTGATATANTCATTTTTGCTNTNCCAATAAAAGTGATTAATGATATTTTNAAAACTAATTATGCTAGTAAATGCTATTCAAATAAAACTATTTATGTATCATCACCTCAAAATAAATTAGGGAAATCAATTCTTCTCATTCCAGATGAAAAGTATTATTCAAATTCTATTCAATGCTTAACAAATATTTCAAAATATTACTCAAAAAAAAATGACTCACTTTATTCTATCTCAAGTTTAAAGCATGATATTGATGATAAAGTTTTATTAAATGAGCTTTCTGAAATCTGTAATTTAGATAAAAAAGTTTGCAGGATTGTTAAAAGTTATAGCATACCCCATTCGCTTCCAGCAGATTTTATTAATCTGAAAAATAAAGAGTATATATTTTTTTGTGGAGATTGGAAAACTGAACCTTCAATAGATGGGGCAATCAAAAGCGGTCGATTAATAGCTAAAGAAATAAATGAAGAAGCTAACTAAATATAATTATTTTTTATAGATCTCTACAGCGCTACATGGTTCACCATATAAAATTTTATCTGAATGTTTTGCAAGATGTGCTGTAATAATTAAATAGGCCCATGTAGGGACAGGAACAGATGTGCAGCCTTTTATCATTACTTTTTTATTACTGTATTCTTCCCAATTTATTGCTTTAATTTTAGCTCTAAATTCTTTTTCTTTTATTAACCCATCTACTAAAAAATCATCTAAAAATATTGTATCCATACTTACTCCCAATCACGTTCTTTTTCTTCATTGTTATTAGATGCTTTTTCATCTACGGGAAATCCTAATTTTTCTCTAGCTTCATTATTCATCATATCGGGCTTCCAAGGAGGATCAAATGTGACTTCCACTTGACTTGAATTAACCTCATCCAATCCGCTCAATTTCATTTTAATATCATCCGCCATGTAAGATCCCATAGTACATCCTGGTGTGGTTAGGGTCATGGTTATATTAATATCAGACTTATTATTATCAGCTTCACTGATACTAATATTATATATTAGACCTAAGCTCCAAAGATCAACGGGTATTTCAGGGTCATAGCACTGTTTTAGAACTTCTATTATTTTATTTTCATCAATCATTGATATCCTCATTTTTATTTATTCTAAGTTTTCTAATAATTTCTAGTAAATGCTCTGTAGCTTTTTCTATTTCCTCTTTCGTGTTAAATTTTCCTATACCTATTCTTATTGTAGATTTTATTAATGATTCATGTAAGCCAATAGCTTTTAAAACATGAGAAGGTTCTGGGGTGGAACTTGTACAAGCAGAACCACTAGATACGGCTATATTGGTTAGTTTTGGTATTAAGGGCTGATCATTTAATCCTTTAAATGTCAAATTTAAATTTCCTGCTATCCTATTATCTTTATCACCATTTAATACAGTATTATTGTAATTTGATTTAATTTTATTATAAAACAAATCTGTTAATGATTTAATATGTTTTTGGTCCTGTTCTCTTTCATCTTTCAAAATTCTGCAGGCCTCTCCAAATCCTGCTATATTGTGGACGGCTAAAGTTCCTGGTCTAAGTCCTTTTTCTTGTCCACCACCGTAATTAATTGGATTGATTCTGTTTTTCATTGTTCTTTGATTTATATAAATACAACCTATTCCTTTAGGACCATAAATTTTGTGACTTGATATTGACATTAAATCAATATTGGTCTTTTTTAAGTTGATATCAATTTTTCCTACAGCTTGTGCAGCATCTACATGTAGAATAATTCCATTTTTTTTACAAAATTCACTAATCTCAATTATTGGTTGTATAACTCCAATTTCATTATTTGCTAACATTATAGAAATAAGCTTTGTATTAGGTTTTATAGCTTCTTTTAATGAATTTAAATTAAGAACTCCATTTGAATTAACATCTATATAGGTAGCTGAATAGTTGTTTTTTTCAATTTTTTTAAAAACATCCAAAATAGATTTATGTTCTGTCTTTAGGGTTATTGCATGAGCATCTTTAAAGCAATCAATAGCCCCTAAAATAGAAATGTTATTTGATTCTGTTGCACCACTTGTAAATATGATTTCATTTGGAGAGCAGTTAATTAAACTAGATACTTGTTCTCTAGATTCATTAACAATTTCATTNGCTTCCCATCCATATGAATGTTCTGTACTTGAAGCATTTCCATATACTTGTTTTAGTAATGGAAGCATTTTATCTAAGACTCTTGGNTCTANCATTGTAGTTGAATTATTATCTAGATATATTGGTCTCAATTTAGTTCTTTGATGATGGATTNTAGAGATTTATAGTTGGNATATTNACTTTAAATAGCAATCCATTTTCATCTTTCATTTCATACCANCCATTCATCATACCAAATTCTGTAGATAGAGGACAAAAGCTTGAGTATTCGAATTTTTCATTTTCTGATATTATTGGTTGTAGCCCAACTACNCCTTTACCATTCACCGTATTAGTTATGCCATTCCCATCTGTAATTTCCCAATGNCGGTTTAAAAGCTGAATNGATGAGTTTGTTNTATTTATAATACTAATATTATATGCAAAAAGAAAAAGTGGNGTAGAGGGNTTAGATTTCTCTGAAATATACTTTACATTTGATAAGATATCTATTTTTTGCATTATGAAACCTCTATATAAGATTCAGATTTCAATGCTTTTAATTCACCTATTTCTTTAATTTCATATTTAGAACTAGATAGGTTAGATTTTAATTCATCGAGACTTTCTTTAGGTACGCTCATTAATAGTCCACCTGAAGTTTGTGCATCAGCGAGTAAATATCTTTTATATTTTTCTAAATTATTTAAAAATTTGATTTTNTNTTTAATGAAGTNATAGTTTCTTTTTGTTCCACCAGGAACAATACCATCANTNGCAAGATTTTTAGATCCATCAATAAAATTTATTTTATCAAAATATATANTAGCNGTTAATTTTGACCCTTTGGTCATTTCTAATAGATGACCAAGNAANCCATATCCAGTTATATCNGTGCATGCATTAATNTTAATATTTCTCATTGCTTCTGATGCNTCNTTATTAAGATAAGTCATTACATCAGTTGCATCATTAATCATAGCTTCAGTTGCGATATTTTTTTTAATAGCAGTAGAAATAACTCCTAATCCAAGAGGTTTGGTTAAAATAAGAATATCCCCTTCTTTTGCTGTTGAATTTTGGATGGGATTTTTGAATGGGGTTCCTGTNACTACCAAACCGTATTTTGGCTCTTTATCCTTTATACTATGACCACCAAGTATAGGTATACCTGCCTTTTCTGCTATATCTGCTCCACCCCTTAATATATCGGTAAGCACATCTAAAGATAGCTCATCAGATGGGAACGCTACAATATTTAATGCAAATAAAGGAGTACCACCCATTGCGTAGATATCAGATAGTGAGTTAGCAGCAGCTATTCTACCAAAGTCATAAGGGTCATCAACTATAGGAGTAAAAAAATCCACTGTTTGCAGTATAGTTTCATTATTTAATGTATACGCAGATGCATCATCAAAAGACTTATAGTCAATCAATGTATTATTTTTGGATTTTTGATTTAAATTNCTCAGTACCTGAGAAAGCGCNTCTGGACTTAATTTGCAAGCTCAACCAGCACCNCTACTAAACTGAGTAAGTTTAATTTTATCTTTCATAATGAGTAATTTAATATTTACANACATACTAAGAAAAAAATAAATATTTTTTTTTGCCTACTTGCATAATAAATAAGTAATTTATAGTCTAATTAATTAACGGAATATAATGGCAACAAAAACGGCACAATCAATAGATACAGTAGTAATAAGATTTGCTGGNGACTCTGGTGATGGAATGCAGCTTACAGGAAGTCAATTTTCAGAGAATACAGCTATCTTTGGTAATGATTTAACTACATTACCTGATTATCCTGCAGAAATTAGGGCTCCCGCCGGCTCTTTATTTGGGGTTAGTTCATTTCAATTAAAATTTAGTAAAGATGAAGTTCACACCCCTGGTGATGAACCTGATGTATTAGTTGCGATGAATCCAGCTGCATTAAAAGTACATTTNAAAGATTTAAAGAAAAATGGAACGGTAATTATAAATACNGCTAATTTTACACCTAAGAATTTAAAATTAGCAGAGTGGGAAGTTAATCCATTAGAAGATGATACTCTATCTGAATATAGAGCAATAAAAATTGATATGACAAAATTAGTTTATACTGCTCTTGAAGATTTAGGAATGACTTCAAAATTAATGGCCCGTTCAACAAATATGTTTGCTNTAGGACTTCTNTATTGGNTATATGATAGNGATATGCAATCATCATTAGATCATTTTAAAAAGAAGTTTAAAAATAANCCTGAAATTATTGANGCTAACACAAGAGCGCTTAAAGCAGGATTCTATTATGGTGAAACAATTGAAGCAATTAAAACAACTTATTCAGTTGAAAAAGCAGAATTTGCTAAAGGGACATATAGAAATATTATGGGTAATCATGCTTTGTCTCTTGGTCTTGTTGCTGCAGCNGAAAAAGCTGGTCTAAATTTATTTTTTGGTGGTTATCCAATAACACCAGCAAGTGAAATCCTACATTATCTTTCAACTTATAAAAATTTTGGGGTAAAAACTTTTCAAGCTGAAGATGAGATAGCAGGAATATGNAGTGTATTGGGTGCAGCNTTCTGTGGAGATCTTGCTGTAACAGCAAGTAGCGGCCCAGGAATTGCTTTAAAAGGTGAAGCTATGGGGCTGGGTGTCATAACAGAACTTCCAATTGTTGTAGTTAATATTCAAAGAGGAGGTCCATCTACTGGTCTTCCTACTAAAACAGAGCAAGCTGATCTTTTTCAAGCTATGTATGGAAGAAACGGTGAAGCTCCAATGGCTATAGTTGCAGCNCAATCTCCTTCGGATTGCTTTAATGCTGCATTTGAAGCTTGTAAGATAGCNCTTGAATATATGACTCCAGTAATTCTTCTTTCTGATGGATATATTGCAAATGGGTCAGAACCATGGAAAATTCCTAATTTAGATAAGTTGCCAAATATCAAGCCAAAATTAACAACAGATACAAATGAATTTGCACCTTATAATCATCAAAATGATAAATTATCAAGACCTTGGGCTATACCAGGTGTAGCAGGATTAGAACATCGAATAGGTGGACTTGAAAAATGGGATGAAACTGGCCATGTTAGTTATGACCCAGATAATCATGATTATATGGTAAGGTTNAGACAAAAGAAAGTTGACGTCATAGCAGATTCCTTTTCTGATATAGACCCATTTGGTGATGATAGTGGTGATTTAGTGGTTTTGGGATGGGGTGGTACCTATGGAGCCATAAGATCTGCAGTNCAGAGAGCTAGAGTTGNGGGTGACTCTNTTTCACAAATCCACTTAAGAAATTTAAACCCATTACCAAANGATCTTGGTGAAAAATTATCAAGATATAAAAAGGTATTAATACCAGAGATTAATTTAGGNCAATTAAATTCTNTTATAAGGTCAAAATTTCTTATAGATACTGAATCTCTAAATAAAGTTGAAGGTAAGCCATTTACTCCTTCTGAAATTTATGACCATATTAAAACTATACTATAATTAAGGAAAAAGCATATGTCTGTAACTATTGATAAAAATNAAAAATTAACTAAAAAGGATTTTACTTCAGATCAGGATGTTCGTTGGTGTCCAGGATGTGGTGACTACGCCATCTTAGCACAAGTCCAGAAAGTATTCCCTGAATTAGGTATTCCTAAAAAAGATTTTTTAGTAGTATCTGGCATTGGATGCTCAAGTAGATTCCCTTATTATATGAGTACATATGGTTTTCATAGTATCCATGGTAGGGCACCAGCAATAGCATCTGGTGCTAAATTAGCTAATCCAAATTTATCTGTATGGATGGTTACAGGTGATGGAGATGCTATGAGTATAGGAGGTAATCATCTTATNCATATACTTAGAAGAAATATGGATATAAAGATATTAATGTTCAATAATAGAATATATGGATTAACAAAAGGTCAATACTCTCCTACATCAGAATTAGGGAAAAAAACAAAGTCAACTCCAATGGGATCATTAGATCACCCATTCAACCCATTATCTCTTGCTCTTGGATCTGGAGCAACATTTGTTGCAAGAACATTAGATAGAGAATCAAAGCATTTAGGAGAAATAGTTAGAAAGTGTAATAGTCATAAAGGGACTTCATTTGTTGATATATATCAAAATTGCAATATTTTTAATGATGGTGCATTTTCAGATTTAACTGATAGAGAAACAAAAGCAGATACCCTATTAATTTTAGAGCATGGCGAACCAATGCTATTTGGGGCTGATAAAACAAAAGGAATNATTCTTGATGGGTCTAAACTTAAATCTGTAGAATTAGGTAATGATTATTCTGCTGANGATATNNTAGTTCATGATGAAAATAATAAATCTTTAGCGTTCTATTTAAGTGAAATAACNTTAGACCCTAATCTACCTACTCCNATTGGGGTCCTNTATAAAGAAGANAAACTTACTTATGATGATATGATGGTAGCACAGATAGAATCTGCTATAAAATCTAAGGGAAAAGGTGATTTAAAAGATTTGTTAACTGCCGGACATACCTGGAAAGTATCATAAAACTTTATTAAAATTATTTAGTTTAAAATATCAAAAAGGCGGGGNTATGAGAAAAGAAAAAGACTCAATGGGTGAAGTTTTTGTTCCTGATGATGCCTATTATGGTGCTCAAACTCAAAGAGCAGCCGAAAATTTCCCAATTAGTAATAGAAGGATTCCAAGAACATTAATTAAATCTTTAGCAATGATTAAAAAATCAGCTGCTATTGTTAATCATAAGCTTAGCAGATTAAACGATGAGATTAAAGATGCAATTGTAAGTGCATGTGATGAAGTTATAGGTGGGGAACATGATAGCCAATTTATTGTTGATATATTTCAAACTGGATCAGGGACTTCTTCTAATATGAATATAAATGAAGTTTTATCTAATAGGGCAAATGAAATTTTAGGTCATGAATTAGGCGATAAGTTTCCTGTTCATCCCAATGATCATGTTAATTTAGGACAATCTAGTAATGATACATTCCCATCAGCTATTAATTTATCAATTTCTTTAGATGTGGATTCTAATCTGTTGCCTGCGTTAAATGAATTATTAAAATCTCTAAATATGAAAACTGAAGAATTTTCTAATATCATTAAAATCGGAAGAACTCATTTACAAGATGCTACTCCATTAACATTGGGCCAAGAATTTTCTGGATATGCACAAATGATTCAAAATTCAATATATAAAATTGAAGATTCATTAAAATATATTCATTATTTAGCTCAGGGTGGAACGGCTGTCGGTACAGGTATTAATACTCATCCGGATTTTGGAAAAATGATTGCTAAAGAGCTATCAAAAGATTCAGGTATTAGTTTTAATGAAGCTGTTAACCATTTTGAAGCACAGTCAACTCAAGATTCAGTTCTTACTACTTCATCTGCTTTAAGAGGTTTGGCTGTTTCATTATCTAAAATTGCCAATGATATAAGATTTTTAGGTTCAGGTCCTAGGGCAGGAATAGGTGAATTAAATATCCCTGCTGTTCAACCCGGTTCATCAATTATGCCAGGAAAGGTTAATCCTGTTATTTGCGAATCATTAATTCAGGTTTGTGCCCAAGTAATAGGTAATGATCAATCTGTTATTCAGGGAGCTCAAGGAAGCTATTTTGAATTGAATGTTATGATGCCAATGATAGCAAGTAATATATTAGAATCAATCAATATACTATCTACGTCAATTGATATGTTTAATAAAAAATTAATAGTTGATTTAGAGGCAAATAAAGAAATATGTAATGGATATATTGAAGGAAGTTTAGCTATGTGTACAAGTTTAGTTCCTGCAATTGGATATGATAAAGCTGCAGAAATTGCATATAAAGCCTATCAACAAAATAAAACAGTAAGAGAAATTGCTTTAAATGAAAATATTCTTAGTAAAGAGGAGATTGATAAATTATTAAATCATGAAAATATGATTAAATCTAAATAATAAAATGACAGCTAAAAATATTAATTTAGAATTCAATAATTGGGGGAAAGTATTTTTATATAGTTTCCTCTTTTTATTTTTTATTGCTATATCAATTTTAAGTTGGATGTATTATTTATCTCAAGACCTTCCTTCAATTGAAGAATTGAAAAGTTTTAATCCAGAACAAATTTCTAAAATAATAGGCTCTGATGGAGAGCTTATCCATAAACTTCAAGCTGTTAAGAAGAGAGAAGTGATTAAGATAGGAGATGTACCTCAAAATCTTATTAATGCACTTATTATAATGGAAGATAGAGATTTTTATGATCATTCTGGATTTAGTTTTAAAGCAACGGCTAGAGCAATACTTGTAGACATATTCACTCTTAGTTATAAGCAAGGTGCAAGTACTCTTACTCAGCAATTAGCTAGGAGTATGTATGATAAAATAATATGGAAAGATAGATCTATAACAAGAAAAGTTAAAGAGCTCATTACAGCTTTTAATATTGAACAAACGTACACTAAATCAGAAATTTTAGAGCTATATCTTAATTCCGTATTCTTAGGACATGGTAGGTATGGTGTGCAGTCAGCTTCTCAACTTTATTTTAATAAAGATATATCTGACCTTTCACTTGATGAATGTGCAATGCTAGTCGGGATCCTTCCTGCACCTAATTATTATTCACCATTTTCAGATTTAAGAAGAGCTGATAATAGAAAGGCCTTAGTACTCAAAGTTATGTATGAGAACAAAAAAATTGATTTACATGATTATACAATTTTCTTAGATAAAAGCTTAGACATTACAGAAAGAAAGATGCAAACCTATTCAGGTAAGGCTCCTTATTTTAATGAACATGTAAGAAAAGAACTTGAAAAAATTGATGAAGATTTAGATATAGATATATATAGAGATGGCTTAACAATATACACTACGATTGATTCTAAAATACAAGAGATACTTGAAAAATCATTTGAAAAATATATAAAGAAAAATCAAGAAGTTTTAAATAAAGAATTTTTAGAAAATCCACGAAAACTTTCAAGAGCTCTTGAAGGCACCAATTTTACTATTGATGAGATGACTGAAATTCTTTCTAGCAATACAACTATCCCAAAAGAATTAAGAGACAAATTTCTTGTTCAAGGAGCAGTTGTAGCAATTGATCCTAAAAATGGAAATATTTTAGGTATGATTGGTGGGCGCCAAGAAAAAGAGTATTTAGATTTACATGGCTTTAATAGGGCTACTCAAGCAAAGAGGCAGCCAGGCTCTATATTTAAGCCTTTTATATATTTAACTGCATTAGAAAATGGATATACTCCTACCACTCAACTACTTAATCAGCCTCTTGTTGTATTTATAGATGATACTACACGATGGAATCCTCAAAATCATGATGGCTCTACAGGATTACTTACAACGCTTAGACATGGATTGAAAAAATCATTGAATCTTATATCTGTTAGAATTGTTCAAGAGTTAATTACTCCTAGACAAGTAGTTAAGAAGGCTAAGTCTTTTAATCTTTCTACTAAAATTGCATCAGTGAATGCAATTGCCTTGGGTGTTTCTGATGTAATACCTATTGAAATTGCATCTTCATACGCTACTATAGCTAATAAGGGTATATACAATGAGCCTATTTCTATTACTCACATTAAAGATCAGCATGGTCGAGTTATTAAGCATTTTGTATCTGAGCAACTTGAAGTTGTTAATGAGCCTACAAATTATATAATGTTAGATATGATGAAAGATGTAGTTGATTCTGGTACAGGTTCTAAAATTCGATGGAAATATAAATTTAATGCTCCGATGGCAGGGAAGACAGGAACTACAAATAATAAAACGGATGCATGGTTTATAGGTTTTACTCCACAGATTGTAATTGGTATATGGATTGGTGTAGATGATCCTTCAATTCCATTAGGGAAGCGGCAATATGGATCTGTAGCTGCTTTACCTATATTTGCTGATGCAATAAAAGATATTTATGATNATGGNTCTTTCCATTCAGGANCTAAAATTGTTTATCTTGATAATAAAGAAGATTGGTCTCAACCAAATGGAGTTGTNGAAGTTAAGATATGTACAGAAACTTTAAAAAAAGCAAATGATAAATGGTGTAAGTCAACCAATGAGATTTATTTAGAAAACCATATNCCTAATCAAAACTGCGATAAACATATTAATGCGTTTACCAAATATAAGAAATAAATAAAAAAGGGAGCTTAAAAGCTCCCTTTTTTTATTAATACAACAGAATAGCTTATTTAGGCGTTACATTTTTTGCAACAGGNCCTCTGTCNCTTTCTCCTACTTCGTAATCAACTTCTTGATTCTCAGCNAAAGTTTTGTAACCTTCCATAATAATACTACTCATATGAACGAATAAATCTTTTCCACCATCTGATGGAGTTATAAATCCATAACCTTTAGCATTATTAAACCACTTTACTGTTCCTTGTTTTGTATCACTCATTTATTTACTTCCTTTACTTATTTAACTAAAACTTCTGAACTTACAAATAAAATATTATTAAATAAAATAAATATTAAATAGNAGCAAAATATCAAAATATTATATTTTATTTTGTAATTTTAGTTATGCATTATTTTATACTTATATTATTTAGTTTCTTTTATGCCTCAGATCAACCGCCNTTATGGGCTAAGGATTTAGTATTGACTGATACTACTAATGTCTATTCGGGAATTGGATTTTCTAAAGATTCAAAAGAAGAAGCTAAAGATAAAGCATTTACTGATTTTGCAGAATCAATCAAGTTAACTATTAGTTCTCAAACTGTTGTATCAGCTAGTGAAAAAACAAAAGGAAGNGTTACNAAGGGNGTAGAAACCTTTGAATCTGATATTAAAACAATAACAGAAGAAGANCTTCGTGGAGTTANTATAACCCAATACTGGGAGGGAAATGGGGCGCAAGGAGAGGGACATTATATCCTTGTTGTTTATGATATTGATGAATATCANGCTAATAATGAAAAATTAATAGCTGAAGAAATAAAACGTAATGAAGAGAAATTAATATTAGCTAAACAAGAAAATAGNAATGAACAAGAACTCCTAAAACAGAAAATGGAACTTGAACAACTTAAATTAGATAATGATTTACAAATTGAAAANAATAANCAGAAACGTGCAGAATTAAGAGAAGGGGAAAGAGATAGAAAAAGATNTGAAAAAGAAAAAAGAGAAAAAAGAAGAAATGATAGAGAAAGAAAACTAAAGAATAAATACCCTAATTTTCCCAATGGGAATCCACCGTATAGACTTATCGATAGTTTTGTGGGCGAAAGTAGCAACAATACACATTCAATTATTGCAAAAGGGACAATCACTCCTACACTTATTAATGAATTGGGTTATACATATCAGTGGAAAGAAAAAAAACTTAATGTTTCAGCCAATGCTATTATGGATAAAATAAAAACTNGAGATGATCAATATGAGAATCATTTTGATTACATGAAAAATCATATCAAATTCGATTTTTTTGGTACTAAGAATGANAGAATTGCTGGAAGCTTGGGATTAGCACAATANATTTATAATGATAATGATAAGAATGAAGAGAGTAGTGAAATATTTTTTGAACATAGTTTTTTCATGTCTGCGAACTATGGTTTNTGGGCATATCTTACTGATGTAGGAGGATATNTCGATAAAGANTCGGTATATTTAAATTTTATTCACTATCCCTTATATGGTAAGATTCAGGAACGACTTGCAGTTATNCTTGAATTCAGCTGTTTATTCGANGAAAGATTGAGAGATAACCCTGAAAGAAAATATGGACTTCAATTTGGGGTTTTATTTAAGACTTCAGATACGCTTATTACAAAATTTACATATGAAAATTATGAAGATCTTATGCTTTCAATAGAATTCGATTTATAATTCATAATTCATAATTTTAATAATAAATAATCGGAGATAATTATGAGAATNAAATACTTGATTTATTTTAGTNTAGGATTAGTTACAATTATTTTTACACAGGATGCTGGAAANTATTCACCTGATGATTTTGNTAATTATCAGAAACAGCAAATGGAAGCCTTCCAAAATTATAAGCAATCTGTCACTGCACAATATGCTGATTATGAAAGAAGAGAGAAAGAGGCATTTGAGCAATACAAAAAAGAAATNGAAGAAAAGTGGGAAGAGTTNAAATCTCCTGAACCTAAAACATTTGTTGAGTACAGCGAAGATCTTAATAGTAGACAATCTATTGATTTTGAGAAAGGTGAAGTTACTATCGAAGTNATTGTTGAAGAAGAACCNTCACCTTCAGAGNCGACNCAAACAGAAAAACAGAAAGAAGAAAAAGTTAAAGATACTTTAACAAAAGAACTTGTTGGGTTAATAAAAAAGAAAGCTGATGATAATAAGCCTATTTTGAAAAATCAATTAGAAAATAAAAATGGTAAAGAAGTCAATGAAGATAATGCAAAAAAAGAAGTTGTTAATATTGTAAAAGATAAAAAAATAGAGAAAAAACCATATAAATCCAAAGATGGTAAAAAAAGAGTTAAGTANACTGTTAAAGTGCCNTTNAAAACTAANCATTTAGATGAAAGAGCTAAAAGATTTGAAGATGAAATATTAAANCANTCNAAACGTTGGAAATTAGANCCTGCTATAGTATTTGCNTTAATGGAAGCGGAGTCTTCTTTTAATCCAAAAGCTAGATCTCATATTCCAGCATTTGGATTAATGCAACTAGTGCCTAAATCTGGAGCTAGAGATGCATATAAATATGTTTATAAAGTAGATAANCTNGTTACGGGAGATTATCTATATAAGCCAGTAAATAANATCGAGCTTGGTTGTGCATATTTTTCAAAAATACGATATTATTATTTTGAAAATATTGAGAATGATGAATTAGCGTACATATGTTCAATACCAGCATATAATACTGGAATTGGTAATGTATCTAAAACGCTATGCGGTAAACCATATACTAATCCCGCTGCAAAAGTAGCTAGTAGTATGACTGCAGATGAATTATATCAAAAATTAACGTCTGATTTAAAATATGAAGAAGCTAGAAACTATTTGAAAAAGGTTTGGAAGTATAAGGAAAAATATAAAGGTTAAAAAACCAGACCATTATTAATAGTCTGGTTTTTTAATAGTTAATTTATCTATAGACCATCATCCAGAGTTCCCCACTAATAGTGAAACCTAATATGAGTCGTCCTCCCTCAATAACATAAGGGACAGGGAATCCATCTATATAGAAGTTATCANTATTTGCAGACCANGAGCCTGATGTTGATCCAGAACTAAAAGTTCTATNATCATTAATAAATAATAATTGCCCNGAGTTTTGATAGCTTTCTCTACCATCNGAATAGCGCATTGCTCCAATATATTCCCATGAGCCAGTTAATTGAGTTTCACTGGAGTTNAGAGAGCTTGTATTTTCAGGAGCATCATCATCACCTCTATCTGANGCTGCAGCAATAGCATCAGCTTTTGCTCTCTCTGCTTCAGCTTCTGATTCAGCAATAGCTGCCTCAGCTTCCAGTTTTTCTTTTTCAATTTTTGCTATCTCTGCTTTTGCCTGTGCCATCATAGCTTNTGCTTCAGCTATTCTAGCTTCAGCTTCNTTNTCTCGAGCCTGACTTTCAGCTACAGCCATTTCTTTTTCAGCTTGAATTTTAGTTAGCTCTATCTCTTTTTGTCTTTCTTTCTCTCGCTCTTCTGCTTCACGCTTTCTTTTTGCTTCCCAATATTCTTCACGCTCTTTTTTATATTTTTTAATAAGTTCTTTTGCTTCACGTATTTGGCTTTCTCCATAGGATACTTTAGCTAAAGTTCCAATCGCTGGAGTAATCTTCTTTTGGTTGTACAGAGCTTTAGCTTCTTTTAAATAGCCATCAGATTTTCTACCTAAAACTTCAACAAGAAATTCTTCTGAATCTGCAAGAGCTTCAGATAAATCTTTTTTCTTGATTTTCATTTTATTTTGGGCTTTTTTAAGAGAGGCTTTTTGATCTTTACCTAATCCAACGAATGTAGAAGTAAAACTTCCTACTGTTTCATTAACTGACTTTGCTACAAGAAGCAGTGAAAGCTCTGCCTTTAGTTGAACGANAGGNCCACTTTTACCNTGCACTTCATTTTCTTCAATAATGGCAACAGTACCATTNAATGCAAGCTCAGCATCACTNGAGACTCGATANCCAATTTTTTCAAGNGATTTGNTAATCTTTTGTTCTACCTTAGGAAGNCTTTTTCNATTTTCATCTTCTATNAAAACATCAAAGGAAACAGACATATCATTAGAGCATTTGAACTTCGCNGTAGTCGAAACAGACATAAAATATTTTTTATAAAGTTTTGGTAGCTTAAATAAATCAAGACCAACTTCTATTTTACCNCTATCTCCACTCATGCATGTTGCTGTTGTCCATATTTCTGCTTGNCCATCATCATCTGTTGATACTCTTTCTATGGTACCATCTTCATATTTAACTTTAAGAGGGAGATTNGGTATAGCGATATCCTTCTTTTTAAATANAGATTCAACAATAATTGCACTTGATAATAATCCTCCCGTATTACCNGTTTGATTATTTCCTTGAGTAACATCAAGATCAATACCTTTGATTAATTTTCGAACCTCAGATATTATACCTTCTACTGTAATAAATTCATTTACNCTATANGGNCTATCAGCAAGNGCATCATAGAATGATTTTTTAACATAGAATGGAGGAATNAAAGGCTGAGCNTCCGTNTAGTTTTCNAGAGCTGTAAATATTCTACCATCATCAACNAAATCTCTGGCATCTCTTATCAATCTAGAGATTTTACTCCAAAGCTGTTCGATTTCTACTCGAAGACCNGCTAAATACTTNGCTTTATTTAAAGCNACAGAAACATAGTATTTACCTTTAACTTTTTCTCTTTTTATTACCTTTATTCCTTGCACTGTCTCGTTAACAGTTGTTGTAATCTGAGATGAAAAGGATTCTTGTAATTCAGTTCTATCATTNTCAGATACTTCACTAACATAACTNTTAACCTGAGATTCTATAGCTACTCTAAGCTGCGATGCTACNGCCTCTTGAGCTCTTGCTATNGCTTCACTGAAGTTATTTCCNTCTCCTTCGCCNACNAAATATCTTGATGAAGAATAGCCTGAAATTTCNTGTCCAAACCATCTTGGCGCACCAAAGATTTGNGATACAGAAATAAGTATAAGACAGATTATATATTTCATTTTCATAGATATACTCCTTAGTCCATATCAACTTTTAAAAGAATCATTTTTCTGTTTACATTGATTTTTCTAAGCGTTGCATCCACGCCNTCATCTTCAACAAAGTTNCTAAATTGCTTTTTTAATTTTCTATACACTCTTGAAGACTTATCATATTTTTCNGGNTCACACCATAATAGGTAATCAAGAGTCTGATTAGTAGCTATATTCTCTTTTGATTTTTTAGAAATTTCTTCAACAGCATCCATAAATGCAAAAGAGATACCCTCNGCTTCATCTTCATCAAAATCAGTAGATATGCTTATTACCATTTTATATTGAACCCCTTTTTCAAGGTCTGACTTCCAGTAATTTTTTACCCTAGATAAAACAGCGGTCACAGCATCATTCATAGCTTCTTCAATTGAAACCATTACCTCACCTTTTCTTCCTTGACTATATCCAGTTTCAGTACCAAGNAGACGAGCAGTGGTTGTTTCATATGCTCTAACTACCATAGCATATTTTTTTGTTCCATATCCTGCATCTTCAAGGATACCTTCAAANGTAATATATATATCACTACCAATAGATANAGCTAGNTGATATGAAAAATCTTCTTCTCTATCCCCTAAAGACATTTGTGCAGAGTTAAGACTCTCAAGGTTATTTTGTACTTCAGGAACCACNACNTCATACTGTCTTGCAGTTAGAAAACTTTCTACAACAGAAGCNGCATGTCTNTATTCTGGAACTGTTTGTAATAATAAAGTAGGATTTTCTCCAGGTTTNACAGCAGGAAGAACCATAATAAATGGATTGCCAAGCACATCAGCCATATCTGATCTNGCTTCAAGGATATTATGATTTTCNANATCTTTCATTAGAATATTTGTATTAACCTTNAACTGTTTAACAACCTTTAGTCCTTTACCATCANNGATTTTAATTTTCTTTTGCATCTTGTCTGCTTCCCAAGATATATATCTATTTACATTATCCATATTAAAGTAAAAAGATTCTTGAGTATCAAATGCTTGTCTTTCTTGNGTGGTATTAACCATAGGGTCTGTTCCACCAAATAGAATAAAATAAACAGCTGCTTTTTTTGCATCNTCAGTAGCTTTTTTTACTCCATTTGCATCGACATCTTTTTTAGCTTTTTTACTTTTCTTTTCTTTAGAAATATATTTTCCAGTTGCTTCTATTAGAGATTCAGATGAATTTACTCTCTCAATAAGTTTAGCTTCTTTTGAAACTGGTCCACCAGCAAAGACGANTGCAGATAGNAAAAGAGAGAATGCAACTACGTTTATTAAAAATTTATTCATTGGTTTAACTCCTCTATCAATTAGTTAAAAAAATGGGGTGATAAAATCACCCCATTTTGTNTTACTTAATACTGTTTAGTGNTTTTTAAATGGATCCAAGAATCCAAAAANATTTANAGGTAATTCACTTAGANTATATGTTACTCCAGCATTAAAGCTTACTCCACCCATATTTAACTCNGAATAATCAAGATAATCTGATAGGTCATCAAAGNAATNACTNNAATCTTCACCATCTAGTGTATATGATATCGCCATTGGAGCTAATCCAAGTTTATATCCTGCACCAAAATTCAGATTNAAATCAGGAGTTAGCATATAGCCAAGATCTACTCCAAACTTTACACCGGGAGCCATAATTCCAAAAGTATAGACTTGTTCCTCTAGTAATCCTGTATCNAAATCTAACATNGTNTGCGTCCCTGNTAGGCTTANCATATCAATACCAGCACCAACATTAATACCAAGATGCATTCTNCCACCTANTTTTTTAGTTATAGATGTGTATGGTGATATTATCATTACCGCTGCNTCAGCATCATCGCTATAGCTNGCACTTGGAANAAGCACATCTACATCCATATTTAAGAATGTTTGNGATACCCCAATGATTGGAGCAAGATTATAAGCAAACTGNAGACTGAAACCTACTCCACTTTCTGCATCTTCACTAAGTNCAGNAGATGNCCCTGNATAATGNAGCTACATCTTCTAAGNTCCANNNCATCTGNTATATTATATAGNC
>NZUX01000018.1:27687-35744 GCA_002703645.1 Fidelibacterota bacterium
AGCNTGNNGNTNNNNCAANGTATAATANNNCTGTNAGNNAGAATNCTGTAGTNTGTTNTTTAAGAATNNTCATNCCNGAAACAGCACCAAATTTAACATTAACATCAATACCTAGATTTGGACGCTCCATAACTACAGTACCTACATCTTGTTTTGATCCCATTAANTGCTTCCCATATGTAAAAGCTGATGGGTCNTCATTGTTATCACCTGTTTTTGATACTCTTAAGAATCCTACTCTATTTGCTATTTCATTACCTTCTTCATCCTCTGAGAATTCAACAATATCAAAACCATCATCAAGATGGACACCTTCTCTAAATCCTAGAGGAAAGCCATATTTTTTNCCATCAGCTTCAGCTATTTGAGCGCTAAGTTTNAAAGCATCAATTTTCTTAGTTTTNACACCTAGGTTTTTTGCAAATGCGAGCATCGCATCATTTTGTGCATACTGTTCTGGAGAAGTAGCCCATTGCTCTGNTCCAAAAGTNAATTTATTATATGAAGGNTCACCAGTTATNGGGTTTTTATCACTNTTATCAAGAGAGCTCATTCCCATTGTTTCAGCTGATAGAACTTTTTCAACACTTATAGAACCATCATCTGCAGTTTTAACTTGCCACCAAATNANTCCACCATTTAAGACTAAAGATATATCACTTCCTTCAGTCTCTTGTACCATTGAAGTAATAAATGGTAGATATATGTATGCAGAGTTCATNAATGTAGCTAATTCNTCAGTNGTCAATCCTAAAGATTTTGCNTTTGTTGCAGCAAATGATTGTAGNGCAGACTCACTTTTTAGCGCGCTTCCTCTTGCTTGCATTACATCNGGGTCATTTAGAATTGCTACAATTTTTTCAGCTACTGTAGATTCTAGTACTCCAGCTAAAGCATCAANTGAAAAATCNGATAGAGAATTTGCTTCTGANCTAAAATCATTTAGCATTCCATCTGGAAGNACGTTGTAATCAAAACGCTCAACTTCAACATAGAANTCTATGAATTTATCAAACGTCTTATAGTCAAAGCTNGAAACTCCTTGCAGAGCNCCGCTTTTAACCCAAACACTNTCNAATGAACTAACTGACTTTCTTGTATATTCTCCCTGTTGTGGNAAAATAAATGCNACTAAGCTCATTAGTNTTATCATTAATATGAAATATTTTTTCATTTTTATTGTCTCCTCCATTGAACTATTTAGATAGTTTTGCTGCTAAAGCATTCATTTCATTAAGTACTTTAGGAGCTGTTTTACTTATACTTTTAAGATTTTTAATTGCACCTGCAACATCTTTTACNGCCTTAATTTTATTTAGACCTTTAAGATCTTTTGCNGCTTTAGTGATATCACCTGAACCTTGCATTGCTTTTACAGATTTTTTAATCACATTTTCTGCGACTTTTACAACCATTTCTGATAATTCACTTTTTAGTTGCGATTTTGCTTGTGCACCTTTTTTTGCAATAAATGCGGTTGGATCATCCAAGAAATCATTAGCATCGGTTAATAATTTTTGTGCATCTTGGAGAGTTTCACATATTTCAAATGAAGTGCCAAGGAAATCATCAATCTCTGAAACACCATATGTTTTACTTGGAGCTGCGCAGTCAATAGCTATATTTGAGTCTGAATTAGATTTTGTTTTTTTTGAACCTGAATCTGAATCAGACTTTTGCATTGATAGTTTATTAGCACTTGCGGAAGCTGCATCATATGTGCAAGCAGAAGCAGCAAGTCCAATAAGCGTAACTAAACTTAATACTAGAAGTTTTTTCATGTTAACTCTCCTAAGATATTAGTTATTTACTTATTTACTTCTGATTCTAAAGCTTGAAAAGCTTGAGATGCTTTAAATTCAGCATACATTGACTCTTCATTTTGAATTTGGCTAACCACTTCACCTTGAACCGTTCCAGTCTTTACACCAGCAAGTATATATACTTTATAGCCACCATTTGGTTTGGAGTATGGGTATTTTTTTAATACTTCAAAACCA
Organism: Fidelibacterota bacterium; assembly: GCA_002703645.1. Classification (GTDB taxonomy): domain Bacteria; phylum Fidelibacterota; class Marinisomatia; order SCGC-AAA003-L08; family D37C17; genus TMED161. The sequence goes on from NZUX01000018.1 coordinate 29,688, forward strand.
GTCATTGTATTATTACTTACAGTCTTAGAAACTGATTCATAAAAATTAATTGAACTTTGATTTTCATCAACACCAGATTCTTGCATATAGTTTTTAACCATTGATTGAACCTCAGCAGAAATTTGTTCTGACATTTCTTGTTGAGCGAATGATTTTGCTTTTCCTAATGCAATATTAATATTAGAACCATCACCCATTCCTGTAACGTATACATATTCACCATCAGATGGTGTTTCCATATACCAATCTGGAACATCAGTTGGAATCTGTGGATTTGCTGGTTTTGTTGAGTTTGCATAATCTGTACCAGCTGGTGCAGATGCGCAGCCTGCTAAAAGTAAAATAGCTGCTGTAGTTATATAAGTTATAACGTTTTTCATGGTTATTTTCCTCCATTAGTTTAAATAAATATATTAAACAAATTTCAATTTACGTATTGAACGCAAAAGATTTGTTTTGCCTATGTTAAAATGAATAGGAAATAATACAAAGATTAAAAGAATAATACAAATGATAAAAGAACAGAAGCTAGTTAAGAATAGCGTTAACTAATTGAACAACATCAAGTATGTTAATTGTATCATCTGGATTTATATCAGCTAGAAAATATTGTTCATCAGTAAACTCGGTATTACCTAAAATAAAGCTAATTAATTGCATTACATCAAGAATATTAATTTCATTGTCATAATTCAGGTCTCCAATAAGACTTTCATTATCGGAAACTAGTTTATATATGTTATCATTCCCAGTAAGTAGTAGTTCATTATTTTGGTCAACGCCAAATGTGGTAATATTAATACCGGAAACCATTAAATGTTCATTGATATGATTTCCATTTTCATTGTATGTAAGAGCCCATACATCTCCTGTACACCAATCTCCATATATATATTTTCCTTGAAGACTATAAATGGTATTTCCTCGATAAACGAAACCACCTGTAATAGAGCATACTCCATTGACATATAGTTCATACTCCCAGACTGGAGGTTCAAATCCATCTGAATTACAGTTTGATCCTGGCGGAAAACAATGATTAGCTTCCATTGTATTCCATCCATAATTTAAGCCGCTTTCAATTATATCAATTTCTTCATAGGCATTTTGTCCTACATCTGCTCCCCAAAGAAAGCCAGTTTCTAAATCCCAATTAAATCTCCACATATTTCTAAGTCCATAGGCATATATTTCAGGTTGGGCATTAAACTCATCTATAAAAGGGTTGTCTGATGGAATACCATAATTAAAAGAGCCTGTAGGATTATCTACATCAATTCGGACAATAGTACCCAATAATGTTGATAGGTTTTGCCCATGATTTAAAGGGTCACCGCTACTGCCGCCATCACCAAATGCAATATATAGATATCCATCAGGACCAAAGCTAGTTTGTCCTCCATTGTGATTTGAATATGGTTGATTAACCTCCATAATAATTAGAGCTGAATTATAATCTGCTTGATTTGGATTATTAGAGACTGTATATCTAGCGATTACATTCCTTCTTGGACCATAGTCAGTATAGTTAACATAGAAATATCCATTTTGACTATAATTTGGATGGAATGCTAATCCAAGTAGACCCTCTTCAGTATAACCTCCATCTTGATTTACAATAGATGTGATATCTAAAAACATTTCAGTCTCAGTTACAGATGAGTTGTTATTAAATACTTTTATTCTTCCTTCTTGCTCTACTACAAAAAGTCTATTGGTATCATCACCTGAAGTATAAATCCCAACTGGATCATTAAACGTTAGATTAGGAAATGCGTTAACAACATTATAGTCAGCATTTAACTGCACTATACCTATAAAGAATGAAAATAATAAAATTGTAAAATAGTTCATATGCTAATATACATTAATATTAATTTTATTAATATTAGATAATATGTAATAGTATGTTAATAATGGAGCTCTAATTATTTACTTCTAGATTAAAGCTGCTGTATAAATTGATCCAGATTTTTTGTTGGACATAATATTTTTTTAATTCGATATCGCTGCTGCTCTACCGCTCGAGTAGTTACATTAAGAAGGTTGCATATATCGTATTTATCCATTCCCATTTTTATAAACATGCAAAAGCGTATTTGCTTCATGCTTAAATTTGGATTTATTAGCTTTAGATTATCAATAAAGTCTGTATGAATTTGTATAAACATTTTTTCAAAATCAGTCCATGTAGATTTGTCTTGATTATAAAATGAAATTTTATTTAGCATGCTTTTAGTATGTTTTTTGATTGTATTATCTGCTTTAATATTAATTTTATTTATATCCTCTTTCAGAGATTCTAGGATATTGTTTTCTTTAATTCTATAAAGAGCTTTAGTCGTTTGATTTTTTATTTGAAATTTTTTGTTCATCTCAATATCCTTGAGAGTTTCTATCTGGTGTTTTTCTTTAATCGCATTACTTAAATCTGTAATTGTTTTTCTGTTTTCATTAATTAAAACTTTATTTTTATTTATATAGTAATCACTTATAAGCTTTGCGTGCATTTTATTATACTTAAAGCTATCCTTTGGATTACTTAGATTTTCATATACTTCTGATAAATCCCTATAGATATCAATAAGGTGTAGTTCTTGATTATTTTTTTCAGCTATTTTTTTAGCTTCTGAGAGTATATTTTTAGCCTCTTCGTATTTATTTAAGGCTATTAATATTTGAGACAAATATTTTTTAATTGTAATTAGCTTTAACTCAGAACCAATTTTTTTATGCATTGATTCTGCTTTTTTAAAGGTTTTTTCTGCTTTGTTGAAATCTGAGAGTTTAATATTAATTTTACCAATCTCTATTAATATCTGCTGTTTGTATATAACATCATTAAATTTTCCACACATGGATAGTGTCTTATTGTAAATATCTATTGATTCCTGGTAATTACCTTTCTTCATATATAACGCAGCTAAAACCATGTTTGAAGGAATTAGATATATATAAGACCTAGTATTATCTGAGAATGGAAACGATTCTACTCGCTTTATACATCGATTAATCATTTGCTTAGCTTTAGTATCAAAATTTAATTCCATATATATTTCGGAAAGATGATAGTGAAGCTTGAAATAAGGTACAAAGCAGTCATCATCTTTGTTGGTATCTTTNAACCCATTTTCAAAATATTTCATAGCCTGATCAAATAAGCCCATCTTCATATATACATTACCTATATCAGCTAAACATAGAAGCATACCATTTAAGCTCATGGGATGAGCTGATTTAATGTATTTTTTATCAGTTATTTTTTTCCACCTTTTTTCTGCATTTAATAGATTGTCAAGAGCAGATTTTAAATCACCAAGTTGAGTATTTGTTTGTGCGATTAAATTGAGTATATATGCAGATTGAAAATTAGATTTGTTAGATTCTGATATTTTTAATAGTTCATACTGATACTTTAGTCTTTTAGTATGATTAATTTTAGAATCTTCAAAGATACATTGATTAACTAATGATATCTGTTCTTCTAGGCTTAAATTCTCTAGCTTTTTAAGATTCTCATTTGAAAGTTTGTAAGATATTTTTTTAGCTATCATCATATTTTAAATATAAACATATCCAATGATTGAGTCCTTATATATTTGCTAGGCCCCATAGTATATATTCCGGAGGACTCTATGGAGCCTAACTATTTGGGGCTCTGGACACTTCCTTGTTAATATGCCCAAAGCTACTAGATGATACCATCCTCCCATTAACTATCTAATATTATTCCAACAATTATAATAATGTCTAAGACATCAATACTTCCATCGTCATTCATATCAGTTACTTGTAGATACTCGCCACCAGTAACAATATTATCAACAATGATTACGACATCAAGTATATCCAATGCCCCATCGCCATTAGCATCTCCCATATTCATGTTTTCAAAGGAGCTTGAAATGCAGCCAGCGAAGTCCACTTCTATAGCACCTCCATTAGGGTCTGAAAATACAATATCTTCTATACATAGAGTTGTTAACTCTTCATTATTTATCTCAAAATAGTATTCAAATAGATTATATTCTCCAGGTAAGATAGTAGATCCTGTAAATGAGAAAGCNACAACTATACCCGCCTCACTGCTACTAATAGTAAAACCAGANTCTTCGGTAATTCCACCACCAGCTCCTGTGATTGTGATATTATCAGGAGTNTCTGAAAGAAGAAATTGAAATCCNCCAACCTCTTCTTCACTAATCATATCAATATATATTATTCTATTAGAGATGTCTATATCATTACCAATACTTAAGAATATCGTTGGATCAGCTAAACCTCCATCATCACCACTTAATTCTTCGCAGTAGCTACTATCTATTTCATATTGACCTATACACTCAGTATCAACACCTGTGATCTCTTGACCATTGCAGCCACAATAACCATAATAGCAATCCCAATAACATCCTTGAGCATTNTTGCAAGCCCATTGGCTATTATCGTATCCATTACANGAGCTATACGTAATATCNTCATCCCAATAACACTCACCTGAATAACTTGTGCAAGAACTTTCAGAATTATCAAATACACTGCAATTACCTATCTCAATATCTTCAACCCAATTACAATTATTATTATTGCATTCTAGTTCATTCATTCCAGAACATTCTGGAGGTGGGGGAGTAGCTGACTCTTCACANTAGCTATTATCTTCTTCATAGTATCCACCAGTACACTCATAGCCATACTCATAGCACCAGTTATACCACCAACCCATCTGTATACAATCATATACCCAATCACAATCAGATATAGAATTACATTCATTAGAATTTAAATTTGAGCAATTNCCAGAGTCTATATCTTCAACCCAATTGCAATTATTNTTATTATTACTGCATTGTAGCTCATTCATTTCAGAACATTCAGGCATTTCTATCTCTTCACAATAGCTATTATCATTTTGATATGATCCATAGCAATGCGAGCCCATGTATCCATAATTTCCAGGAGAATACCATGAGCATCCATTNGCTATACACTCGGCGTAACTATTAAATGTGTAATAACATGATTCTTGTGTGATATTTTCAACCCATTCACAATTATTATCGTTATTACATTGAATCAGGTTATAATCATCACATTGTGCATATATATTTGAAATCATACATATAGATAAAAAAATAATAAAGTTTTTCATATTCTACTCTCCATTTAAAATAATACTTATCATCTGAATAATATCTAGGATATTAATATCAGAGTTGCNGTCCATATCAACTATATAATCATATTCACCTTCAAGTATTAGATCGATTGTTTCGATAATATCAAGGATATTAATAAAATAATCACCATTTATATCTCCAAGCTGAAATTCAATTTCTTCACAGTAGCTATTATCCTGTTCATAGTATCCACCAGTACATTCATAGCCATATTCATAGCATATCCATGTGTACCAGGATCCCCATTGAGTACAGTTATATTCCCAATTACAATCAGATATAGAATTACATTCATTAGAATTTAAATTTGAACAATTCCCAGAATCTATATCTTCAATCCAATCACAACTATCATCAATATCACATTGCATCTCATTCATCCCTGAGCATTCTAAAATTTCAATTTCTTCACAAGACCCCGATTCACCATCGCAGTAGCTATTATCTATTTGAACTATACCACCACCACATGCTGTACTCCATGAACCATATGAACCTCCATAATCAAGATACTCATAACAATCTGGATAATAATAATCACAACTNCCTGGACCCCATCCATAAGTTGGNAAAGTACTACAATTAATAGTTTCTATATCTTCATTCCAATCACAACCATTGGCACTACAATTTAATTCTGTTGTTATATTATTACAGTCAATTGAACCACCGATCCATTCACATCCTTGACCATACAATGGATGGTTGCAAGCATTCTGATCTAAATCAGAGCATTGCGCATAAATTGAGCTTACGGTCATTATCATAAATATAATTTTAAATTTAAAGTACATATCTTATTTCTCCATTATTTAACTAATAAGACTTTTTGTGTTTTTATAGTATTATCAGATTCAAATTTAATAAAATAAATTCC
>NZUX01000019.1 GCA_002703645.1 Fidelibacterota bacterium
TTCCATATTTCTTCTTTTATATTAATTGGTATTGAAATCTTTTGGAATTCATTATTTGCATTTGAAGTATTTTAGTAAAGAATATTTAAATACTTTACCATTTCCCGTACATTGGGTTTGGGAACATGAACATGTTTCGGCCAAAAGTATAATAATTATCAGCTTCTGGGAAGTCGTGTTTGGCATCTCCAAAATAAGCCAATACTTTTAAAGGACCTAGTTTTTCAAACCTACCAATTCCACTAACAATTTCATTTCTTCTAATATGCTTTTTATCTTTTTTATCTTTTCTTAATAAAAAGATATCATTAGGACTGATTACTTCTAATTTTCCCATATTTTGTATAGTTGGAATCTTGTTTTTTTCCATCCTGTTACTAAGAAAAATAATTTTCACATTAGTTTCTCTAACCTTATCAATGAATTCTTTAGCACCTGGAACTAGTTCAGCTTCTTTTAAATTAACCCATTCAGACCAACTCTCTGGATTGTATGATTCATTTTTTTCTGTTAAATCAATTTGATATTTCGAATTATCTAAAACAGTTTCATCTAGATCCATGACAATACATGATTTTGAATCTGTTTTTTTTAAAATTGCAGATAAATTTTTCCAGGCATTAGTGTAAATCTGTTCACATAGTATGTCATATTCACTTGAGTTTACAACCCACCTTATATCATTAGGTAGCTTAGTATCTTCAGAATTTGACGAACAGCTTAGTAAAAGAAAAAATTGTATAGTAAGTATGATTATTTTTTTCATATAAATTATATTTTTTAACAACAATTATCTTTTTCACATTGACAATATCTAATATTATANAAATGAAATCCTATTAGAGAAAAAGATGGTATGAATTTAGTNTTTTGTGATAGAGAGTACCAATGTAAAAAATTTGCATTTAATATTACAAAAAANAATCCTATCCAGCTAATCCATAAACAGTATTTAATCCAAGTCGAATTTGAAGATTTAGNTGAATATAGAACTGCAAAAAAAGATATAAATAAAAAAATATAATCAAGCCACTGATACCATANAGGTGCTGCNCTACAACAGCTTTNTGAACANCTAGTTGCTGTAACTAGAAAAAGAAATGGTGTGGCAATNCAATGNATCATACATAGCGTACTAGATANNACCCCTACAGNATTAGACTCTTTTATTGAAAAATTTAACATTATAAATTATANTGTATTTTAATTTTTAATTAATTAATTGTTATTATTAAATTAGTTAGATTTACAAAAGAAATGCAACTCAATTGCAAAAAATATTTAAATGAATATTATTAGAAAAACAAAAACAGTTAAATTGGTATTAGATACATTCAATCAGAGCAGTGATGCTATATCTGTTGTTGAACTAGTAGAAAAATTTCGCAAGGAAATGAACAAGACAACAGTTTATCGTATTTTAGATAGATTGGAAGAATCTGGCATTTTACATTCTTTTATAGATCGAGATGGACTTAAAAGATATGCTAAAGGAGAAAAAAATACGGAATCTTCAAATGTANTAACTACNCATCCTCATTTNCTTTGTGAAGATTGNGGTATTTCATCTTGTCTGCCTTTAGATATAACAATTCCATCTATTCCTAATTATACAATACGAAGTTCNGAACATTTATTAATTGGACAATGCAAAGACTGCATNTCTTCTTGATACTAAAACAGATATTAGATTATTAATTAATAGAAGTAATATANTCTATCAAACGAGAGGATTTTTNTTTAGATATAATTTATCTATGTTAAATTTTNAAATTGATTTTCATATATTTTAAAATANAATTCAACAAAATCTATTGTCATATANAATCGTCTGTAAATTTGATTTGAATGTGGNGACCTATGTATTAATCCTTTGCCTTTATTNCCTTCCCANCCTTCACCCTTCAGCAGNGCAATATCACCTACATTTAATTGCTTAATACTTTCTTCATCAAAATATAGCCCAGAATCTTTATCTAGCAATCCTTCATTCCCTGNTCCAAGTTTNGTGGTATCAGCTAGATGATTAGGNAGCCATTGTGTNCCAGGNCCATAATATGTAGTAACAAGACGACATTTAACATTNTCAGTATGAAATCGTGGACACATAGGACTATCAATTGCATCTAATCTTAGCCATGCACGTTCTATTCCAAACAAATTACANAATATTTCTACTATAGATGANATATCATCTATTATGTTAGATAGTTCATTTAAACTATCTANCTGATTAATTAAAATATACTTAGTATCNTCAGGAGAAACTATNTCTGATAATGCAAGCTTAGGATTTTGATTTATAATCGATTCACTTTCTTTGATTAAGGTTTGACTTACTTTTCTTTGCCAAACTAAAATATTAATGTTTTTATTGATTATTTTTGATAAATCATTTTTAGTATCTGTAGCTAAAGAATCCATAAAGATTTTTGTATTTCTATTATTTTTTATTTGCTTTGATTCAGTATACATAAAATCTAGTCCCAGCTAGGAAAAGGATCTTGAAATTCTGCCCAATAATCTTTTCCTTTTAATAAATCCTCATCCGTTAAAAGACAGTCATCTAATAACTCAGTAATTCTTTTTTTATCCAAACCCTGACCAATGAAAACCAATTCTTGTCGCATATCTCCAAAAGGCTCAACCCATTTTTGCATAATAAAATCTAATGATTCTTTCTCTTCAGGCCATCGGTCCCTTGGAATAGCTTTCCAAAATAGTCCAGCGAATCCATGGTGCGCTATTCCACCTGCCTGACTCCAATTACCAGCATACATGGGACGAGTAGCAAGCCAAAAGAAGCCTTTTGATCGAATTAGCTTCCCAGACAAATCTTCGCTATGTAGAAAATCATGAAACCTTTGAGGATAAAATGGCTTCCTTGCCTCATAAACAAAACTACTGATGCCGTACTCTTCTGTCTCAGGNATATGTTCTCCTCTCATTTCTTTAAGCCATCCAGGAGATTGTTGGGCTTGCTCAAAATCAAATAAGCCTGTATTTAATATTTTCCCAGCATCAATATCTCCATTTGAAATTGGTATGATCTCTGCACTTGTATTAAGGGTTTTGAGGATGGAAATTAATTTATCAACATCAGTTTTTTTGGCTATATCTGTTTTACTAATTAATATTATATCAGCGAACTCTACCTGATCAACAAGTAGGTCGGCAACGCTTCGTTCGTCATCTTCTCCTAATGATTCACCAACTTCTTGTAAATATTTTGCTTCATTATAGTCTTTTAAAAAATTAACTGCATCTACCACTGTAACCATTGTATCGAGTTTGGATACATCTGATAATGAAATTCCATTTTCATCTTCAAAAGTAAAGGTTTCTGCAACTGGCAATGGCTCTGAAATACCCGTAGATTCAATTAAAAGATAATCAAAACGACCTGTTTTTGCTAATTCAGCTACCTCTATTAATAAATCTTCTCGAAGCGTGCAGCAGATACATCCATTACTCATTTCGACAAGNTTTTCTTCTTTATGATTTAGAGCAACATCATTTTGAACCATGCTCTGATCTATATTTATTTCACTCATATCATTAACGATAACAGCTACTTTTTTGCCNTGTCTATTGTTTANTACNTTTGTTAAAACAGTTGTTTTNCCNGCTCCAAGNAATCCGGAAAGTACCGTAACTGGTAATTGTGCCATAGTAATANCNTACCTAATTTATTTTTTAGTTAAANTTTAGCNTGAAAGTTAATAANAATATAATCTTATTGCAACTTAATTGCNATTAAGTAGNTTNTNNAGNTATTGGGNTAGGTNTNAAATTCTTATTTNANAGNAAAATGAATCAGCNATTTAAAATTATATTTACTANCTGAACAATATCCAAAACATTAATCATATTATCTAAATTTAAATCTGCAGAGTTATTGTATTCATTATTTAAAATAAAATTAACAGCAGAAATAATATCTAAAACATCAATAGAGNCATCATTGTTTATGTCACCTAAACTAAAAGTATATTGACTAAAGAAANNCCAAATTTCTTCACTTGCNTTAATATCCATATTACCATANGANCCNGGCCAATCATGNCCTCCATTAACAACTTCATAGAGCCATACTTCAGCATTATCCGTACAATCAAAATATCTATGATTTATAATATAGCTTCCATCNCNNAGATTAGTATTTGGNAGAAAAACTTCTTCATTATTCTGACAATTATTTGTTTCAACCCATAATTCTATNCCATCTTCTATGCTATAATATGCACCCCATCCATCATTNTTTTGCATATCTCCATCCCATAAAGTTACATTNTCATTATTTCCATGTATCTCAAAAACAGGCACAGGNGAAGAGTCGCATGTATTATATATTTCTTCCATCATACANCCTGCAACTGGGGCAATTGCTTTAAATACNTCATTTGCTTGACAGGCAAGCATNTAAGACATNTCTCCACCATTAGACATNCCTGTAGAAAAAGTNTTTTCTTCACTTAAATTATANTCATNNTGTAAATAGTTAGCNAAAGAAGATAANAAGTTAACATCATTAACCATTTGNTTATNATGAAATTCATATCCAACATTCCAAAAATTATTTNCTGATTGATCTGATAGGCCTTGTGGATAGCATACAGCAAAACCATTNTCTTGAGCAATTTCATTCATTCCAGAGTAACCCATTATNCCACCAGCTGAACCNGTATATCCATGCAACACAAAAACTAAAGGGGCATTATCTTGAATAGNATTTGGTATATATAGATAGTATTCTCTNATCTGGCCATTATCATTAAATTCAAAAAAATTGACTATTTCATTTTCACAAGAGCCACCAACGCACCCTTCNAATGGAGCACCTCCTGTTGCTAGTGTAGTTCCATCAGAATCTCTTAATACCCAAAACACTTCAGATTGCCAATCGCCTCCACCGCATGTCATTATATTTTCAAAGTCTAAATTAACACAAAATTCCTCTGTTCCAAATGAACCTGATAAAAGAGTTGTACATTCATTATTTATACAGAATGTATTTCCATTCCAACCATCACCCCAAGAATCTTCCATAGTTAATAGCAAACGAGAATCATCACATTCTATTTCAGTTTGAGAGAATAGTAGTGAGAGATAAAATATTACTATAATTATATGCTTCATAGCTTAGTTCCTTTTAAAAATAGGTGATCTAGTTTAGAATTATATTTACAAGTTGAACAATATCTAAAATATTAATATTTCCATCATTATTTATATCTGTTCCATCCAGATTTATAGCTTCTGGGTTTAAAATATGTTCTACTAGAATTACTATATCTAAAACATTAACTAAATCATCATTATTNAAGTCTCCAATAATATCACTAATAGATAAAGTAAAGGTTATATCAACACTTTCAATATTATTATAGTTTGAATTAGCAATTAGCACATTAGTATCCTCTGATAAGGTACTAAAGTAAAAATTATTATTCTGATTATTTAAGCTAGTTAGATGTATATCATCGTTTGAATCTATTCTTAAATGAGATAAATGAATATCATCAGGAAATTCTGTGGATACAACTAAATTTATATTCTCTGATGGAAGGTTNATAAATTGAGCAGCACCTTTATTTGTAGATAAAATAAATAAATTTTCTAGATCATCAGAGTGGGTGAAAGTTGAGGAAGTACAATAGCTTTGTGATTCATTAAAATATTGATTATATATTGCTCTATCTCCAGTGAAATATCGCCATATTGCATAATTTTTATACTCATCAGAGAGATTACTTTGATTATTTGTCACATTCTCAATTGCATCATTATAAATAGGGAATAGTGACACTCCATTACCAGTTGCATACTCTAATCCATAATCTTCCCATATATATCGAATAATTGAGGAATCTTGAAGTGATTCTACCAGGAATTTTTGCCAAAGCGCACTACGATATGGATATATTTCTGCTGGATAGTCAATATTATATTCAGGATATGTTAAGGGAGTAACAACATTACAATTTCCTAGCATTGTTCTAAGGTGAATACTATTAGGATAGATTACATTTTCCATATAAGTGGCAGTCTGCTCAAAAAGCCAACCATTATACATATAATTTCCTGGAGACCCAGACACTGAATATCCATATCTCAATTGAATTGAATGATGTAATTCATGAGCAATAACATGATAGCTCCAGCTAGGAAGCGTTTCGTGTTCATTTAGTAGAGTTGAAATTTTCATATAGCTAGTATAGCCGCCTATATATGGTTCAACGGGGTATGGGGTTTCAGGTACGACCATCCCAACGCCATCATTAGATAAATAAATATCATAAAGAGAATTTCCTCCAAAGTTAATGCAGTGATTGGGCGAGCTTAAATCATTGATTGATTCATCGCAATCAGGAGGTATATTTTCCCAACCATCTTGTAAAAATTTTGATAAAGCAAATTCAGCATGATCTAGTATAGACTGAGCATATCCAGTATTACATTGAAGATTAANCCANTGACCATTAACAAGNTGAGAGTCAANATTCGATGTAGTGTAATGAATNACAAAATGCTCACTTTGAATAGTATCAGGGTATGTATATTCATTNCTATAAATTTCTCTATCATTTATAGAAGCTAATACANGAANCATNTAAACTAGAAAAAAGCATACTAGTAGATATGATTAGAAATATAATTACCTGATTAATTTTATTCATTAGAAAATATACAAAATAAAAAGGCTCTACAAAAATAATCAGTTTAAAGTANNTTACTTTATAATTAATCAAAAATTTGCTGCAAAGATAGTGATGAGCTAGGGACAACATTTTGCAGATTTAGTGAGTACGATTGCAAGGAAGTATAAAACTCATCTACTGAAAATCCAAATGTTTCTAAAAAGTAGTTTTCCCAATTAGAGTTTTTAGCACCTGTCAACATAAATTCTTGAAAAATCATCTTGAATGCGCTTTCTTCAGAGTATCCCAGATCCATTAATTCTTTTGCCAATACAAGAACCATAAACACAGAGCATGAATAGTTCATATCTAAATTGTTGCTACTATAATCTTCAAAAATACTTGGGTTGGTATGAATATTATTACTTAAATCAATATAAGCAAGGTCATTGATAAAATAATTATAATCATAATAGTTTTGGACATACATCGATTCGAATGTTGTTGCTGCTCCCTCAATCAACCACTTAATACTAAATGTATTTGGATTATATCCTCCATTAGGCTCATTCATTGGCTGATTTATACTTAGCTGATAAACATGAAAGTATTCATGAGCTATTACTGAATATCGATGCATATGATTCCATTCAAATTCCATTTGATTAATTTCAAGTACCATATTAAAACCTTCACCTGATCCACCAATATAGGTTCCACCTTCAATTCCTGGATAAGGATCTTCTACACTACTATTCCAAGCATAAACAGTTAAATTTTCAAAATAATTTTGATAAGCTGGTATTAAACCAGAAAGATTACTCATGATAGCGTAAAACTCTATTATCCAATCAATTGGCAAGCTTTCATCTATATTGTAAGTAATATCAATTATAGGAATACATTGATTATCATCATTATATAGTATGATGTTTGCAATGCTAACGATATCAAGAATATCAATAGTGCCATCATTATTAATATCAGAGTTATCAAAAGAATCATCAATTAATTCTAATTCAGAAACAATATGATTAACAATCAGAACAATATCTTGGATATTAGTTGAATTATCGAGGTTAGCATCACCTTCACAAGGGAATAAAAATCCCAACACATTTATTACTATAATTATCTTTTTCAATATATCCACATATTAATCTACAAAACAAAAAAGCCTCTATAAAAGAGGCTTTCTAATTTGCTACCACCTGCTATTAAAGCAGAGATGATAATTATATTACTTAGGTACTACGTTTGTTGCGCAAGGCCCTTTTTCACCAGCACCTTCTTCATAGTCTACGGTAGCACCTTCTTTTAGTGTTTTAAATCCATCCATTTGAATTTCACTCATATGTACGAATAAATCTTTATCACCTTCAGCTGGAGTAATGAAACCAAAACCTTTAGCATCATTAAACCACTTTACTGTTCCTTGTTTTACTTCACTCATTATAAATACTTCCTTTTTATAGTTAATGGGAGATACTACAGAATATTATATGAATAAACCAAAATAAAAGAAAAAAATTCTATTATAGAATATTATATAAAAAAACAATCCACCAAACTATTAGTATAAGCATATTTAATTGAAAAATTTTCCCCCTATATGGAACATAATTAGAACTTAATCTAATGTAACAATGCAAATATCTAGAGGCTGAAAATAGCCAAGCAAAGATAATATCTAATTGAGAAACTTTATCAAAAGCTAGAATAATAGATATTAAAAAATAAAAGAAAATTGGAAGTTCAAATTGATTTTTAAGTGTCTGCCTTGAAACTGTCATATAATCAGGAACCTCTCCTTTATATGTCTTGAAATAACTAAATTTTATAGATTTATTTAGTACCGCTTTTCTATTATCTAAATAGTTTTTAACATATATAAATAATGTTAAAGTCATCATTGAGATAGCTGGGTAAAGTATTAAGGTTTTTTCCATTACTTAATTTACAAAACAAAAAAGCCTCTATAAAAGAGTCTTCCTAATTTATTATCGAGGTGATAGGATTCTAAACTGCAACCCCCTGTTCTCAAAGCAGGATGGATTAGTTATTAATAATCATCATTTACAATTCCAGCATATTTCAAAAGACAAGGGATTCATTTCCTTGCAAGAAGGACACGCCCAATTTCCTTTATTTTTATTTGATAATAAATTATTTTCATAATCAGATATAATATTTCGAGATTTTTCTATTTGATTTTTAGGAACTAAAATATCCACTTGCAAAACATCAATAGGCAGCTCTCCAATACCAACAGATAAATTCCCTCCTAAAAGTTTAGATTCTATAGAGTATCTTTCTAATAATCCTTTAATAAAATGGGCTTCATAAGAATTCGCTGCTTTATATATTATTTGATAATTCATTTAATAATTATTATTTAAAAATTTCACACATTGCAGATAAATCATGATCTTTTAATCCAGCTTCAATTGTCTTTTTAAAAAGTTTATTTAAAGCTAATTGAAAATCTAGATTCGAATCAAGAGTCTTGCTAATTGCAAGCAAAGCTTCTTGTCCATGTCCCCACGCACTAACTGATGCTTCAGTATTTTTAGTA
>NZUX01000020.1 GCA_002703645.1 Fidelibacterota bacterium
AATACAGGTCATGTAGAAAACTCAGATAGAGATTGTAACGGTGATTGTTTTGGAGAAGCTATTGTAGATGAATGTGGAGTCTGTTCAGGAGGTAATACAAATAAAATTAAAAATGTAGATTTGGATTGCTCTGGTACATGCTTTGGAAGTGCATTCTTGGATGAATGTGGAGTCTGTTCGGGAGGTAATACAGAGCATATAGAAAACTCAGATAAAGACTGTAATGGAGACTGTTTTGGGAGCGCGTTCTTAGATGAATGTAATGTCTGCGCTGAGGGTAAAACAAAACATGTAGAAAACTCAGATAAAGACTGCAATGGAGACTGTTTTGGAAGTGCATTCTTGGATGAATGCGATGTCTGTTCAGGAGGTAATACAGAGCATATAAAAAACTCAGATAAAGATTGTAATGGAGACTGTTTTGGAAGTGCAACCATAGATCCTTGTGGTGGTTGTACTGGTGGAGATACAGGTATAGAGCATAATCAATCAAAAATAGATTATAATAAGAAAAGTTATACTTGTGGTGATATGATGTTTTTAATAGAAATGTATAAGCTAAAATACCCTAATAATACTTGTTCGACATTAGATGTACCCGGTAGCAGAGAAGATTTATCAGCCTGTGTAGGAGAGTATTTAAAACTAGGAGAAACTCGATGGGACTCAAAGGGAAGATTAACTCAATACATATTATCTGATAGTAATATAAAGGGAATCTATCCTGAAGATGCAAGCTATGCAACTAGATTAAATTATTTAGATATAAGTAAAAATCAGTTCTGGGGTAAATTCCCTGAAAGTTTATGTGATATTCATAATAAAGGAACTTTACGAATATCTGGAAATAATTTTTGCCCTCCATATCCTGATTGCTTTAATAATAATGCAATTTTAATGATTGATTTAGAAGATATGAGTAAAACAGCTATTTGTAAATAGCTATCAATCATGGCGTACTACCTTTATGTAATTGAACTTGATCCAAAAGTTGGAAGATTGGCGAAGTTCAGAAAACAAAATCCTAATTTTATTTTTGGTAAACGTTGTTTTTATGTTGGACAGTCAGCAAAAGCACCAATGTTAAGATTTAAACAACATAAAGAAGGTTATAAGTCAAATACTTTTGCTAGAGAATTTGGTTTAAAACTAGCTCCTGAGTTTTACGAGAAATACAATCCGATACCAACTAGAAAAGATGCAGAAGAATTAGAAGAGTATTTGGCATGCAAATTAAGAGAGGAACGATACGGCGTTTGGTTTAATTAATAATTAATACAAACCTCTCTTACGTTCCACAAAATGTTTTATATGATTCATCGAAACCGTTTGGAGTTTTTTGTAACTCAATATGTTTTACATTATAATTGTATGTATTAGACATAGAAACCAACAATTCATCAAATTCTTTTTTATTCCCATTTGCAGCATTTTCTATTGCTGATTCAACTAAATGATTCCTAGGTATATAAATTGGATTATTCGATCGCATTATTTTATAACCATTCTCATTATTTTTGATTCTTTTTTCCCATTTTTTTTTCCAATTCTTAAATTCATTAGATAAAGATAAAGAATCTTCAAAAGGCTCATTTAATGTTAAAGCTGCAAATGTATTTGTATAATCTGCCTTGTAGGATTCCATCAATTTAACTAGATCTCTAATTAACAATTTATCTTCTTCATTAGGATTTATGATTCCTATTTTTTTATACATCATTTTATACCATTTATTTGAATACTCAACAGAAAATTGATTTAAAATATTTTGAACTAATTGTATAGCCTTATCTTTATTATCTTCAATGAATGGTAAAATTGTACCCGCGAATATAGTTAAATTCCAATAAGCAATTTTATGTTGATTATTAAAAGCATATCGACCATATCTATCAATTGAACTAAAAACAGTTTTAGGGTCATATTTATTTATAAATGCACAAGGGCCATAATCAATTGTTTCTCCTACAATACTCATATTATCTGTATTCATTACACCATGAATAAATCCGACCCTAACCCAATCTACAATTAAATCTATCTGTTTTTTCATAACTAGTTTTAATAATTCAAGATAAGGGGATTTATGGTTTGAAATTTCCGGATAATATCTATTTATGATATAATGAACAAAGTCCTGAAAGTCTCCTTTTGAACAAAAATATCTTCCATATTCAAAAGTGCCAACTCTAACATGACTAGATGCAATTCGAGTTAAAATACCGCCATTATTAATTGACTGTCTATATACCTTCTCTCCAGTATCAATAACTGCAAGACTTCTAGTAGTTGGAATTCTCAAGCAGTGCATTGATTCACTTATGATATATTCTCTTAACATTGAACTTAATGTAGCTCTACCATCACCTCCTCTAGAAAAAGAGGTTTTTCCAGCTCCCTTTAATTGAATATCATATAGTTCACCATTTAAATCTTTTTGTTCACCCAATAAAATTGCTCTACCATCACCAAGCATTGTAAAATTTCCAAATTGATGTCCTGCATATGCTTGAGCAATAGGTTTTGAATTTTGAGGTAATTTATTACCAGAAAAATAGTTAGTAATTAATGATAAATCCTCGTTGAAAAATTCTAGATTAAGTTTTTTCGAAAGACTCTTATTATAATAAATTAATTTTGGGTCTTGAGCTAAACTTGGGTTTATTCTTTCATAAAAGCAATTAGGTAACTTTAAATAACTATTTTCAAGACTCCAATTTTTATCATTGTCTTTCATTAGATTTTAATAGTTAGTGATTTCTTCCCCATTTTTATTCCATCTAATTATCTCTGAACTTAGTAAATCATTAGTATAATAAGCTTCAGATTGTTTTTGACCATTACTATGAAACCATACTTCTTTACCATGTTTTTTACCATCAATATACAAAGTTCTATTTTTTAATTTTCCAGAAGGATAATAAGTTTCCCAAGTACCATGT
This sequence comes from Fidelibacterota bacterium, assembly GCA_002703645.1. GTDB lineage: Bacteria > Fidelibacterota > Marinisomatia > SCGC-AAA003-L08 > D37C17 > TMED161. The sequence continues at coordinate 2,943 of NZUX01000020.1, forward strand.
ATTAAACCATTTTTATACTCTACTTTTGATGTTAAGTTACCATCCTCACTCCAACTTTTAGAGATTCCATCAAGCTTATTATATCTATAACTAGATTCATACATTAGTAAACCATTAGGATAATATTCTTTTTCGATATTATATCTATCAAATTCTATTATAGTATTTTGTGCAGCGCATGATATTAAAAATACTATTATAAAACAAAGAGTTATTCTACCCATTGTCTATTAGCTCTAATAGAAAAATTAAGAGTAAAATCATCATAGATAAATCTATCACCAAGATCTGGGAAAATTGTTTTTGACTTATATCTGATATTATATAAAGTTCTATCTATATTAATGGATCCTTTAGCTATTGCATGTCCATTATAAACATCAAGAGTCATTGGAATATCAACCTCATGAGTAATCCCTTTTATAGTTAAATTACATTTCACTAAAGCGTTAAAACCTAATTTTCTATATTCATCTGAGATCTCTAAATGTTTTAATATATCTAATCTTGCATAAGGGAAGCTATCAACACTAAAAAAATCTTCATTTTTAAGATGATTAACAAGGTATCCTCTATATTTTAAATCAGAGATATCTTCATTGGTTATCGTTTGCATATCAACAATCAAATTTCCTGTTAATATTGTCTTATCATTAAAAATAATTTCACCAGATAAAAAATCAACATGTCCATTATGACTACCAGTAATTTTACTTCCAACCCATTCCAATGAGCTCGATTCATTTTGAACAATATAACTATTAGATGAAAAAATAAATGCAGATAACAATATAGCGAATAAATATTTCATAGTATTAACCGACCTTTCTTGATAGATATATTTTATTAAATTTTAAGGAATAATACAAAGCCCTACAAGTAGGGCTTTGTATTATCCATTCCAAAGGCAGAAAAGGAGTAAGGAGTAGGTAGCTAATTAAGCTATATCCCTTACAACTTTAATTTATATATAATGATATAATCAAAAGATGATACAAATCACACTTTTTGATTTCTTCTATTAATAAAAAATTGTTCAATTAATTCTTTACAATCCCTCTCTAGAATACCACCCTTTATTATTGGAAATTTATTATTTTTTTTATCTCTACATATATCATAATAAGAACCACATGAACCCCAATTTTCATCATAAAAACCATATATAACACCTTTTAATCTTGAATTCAAAATAGCTCCAGCGCACATAGGGCAAGGTTCTTTTGTTACAAATAAAAATGAATCTGTTAATCTCCAGTCTTGATTAGTACTACTAGCAGATGTAATTGCTATCATTTCAGCATGAGCTGTTGCATCATTTAATGATTCTACCTGATTATATCCTCTTCCAATAATTTTATTTTGATTTACTATTACCGCTCCTACTGGCACTTCTCCATCATCTAACCCTTTTATAGCTTCTATTATTGCGTATCTCATCCATTTTTCATAGATATTAGTATCACTATTCATTCAACGTCCTTATCACACTAACTGCATATATCCCAGCCGTTTCAGTTCTTAAACGATTATTACCTAGAGAAATAGGTTTGAAATTATTATTCTTTGCTAAATCTATTTCAGTTTTACTAAAATCACCTTCTGGGCCAATCATTATACAACAATCATTTTTTTTATCATAGGCATCTACTATATGCTTTTTACGTCCTTTATCTAAATAACCTATAAAACGCTGTTTTTGGGATATTCTAGAAAGGACATTCTTAAGACTATCTAAATCATTTATTGCAGGAATAAAGAATTGACCGGATTGTTTCATCGCAGATATCGCAATTTTATTAATTCTATCAATATTAATTTTTTTTCTAATAGTTCTATCTGTCTTTATAAAAGAAATTTCAGAAACTCCAATTTCTATTGATTTTTCTACAAACCATTCTAACCTTTCATGAGATTTAGTTGGAGAAATAATTAAATGTAATTTTGGATTTTGATTTATAAATTTATTTTTTTTAATAATTTTTACAGCTACTGCTTTCTTATTATCATCTATAATTTCACATCTATATTTTTCACCTTTGCCATTTAAAATATCAATCTTATCCCCTATCGTCTTTCTTAAAACTATTATACAGTGACGTGACTCAGTAGATGATAATGTAATATTTTGATCATCTGAAATATTATTTGAATAAAAAATATCCATTACTTTAAAATTTGATTAATTATTGGCTGGTTCCAATATTCTTGATTAATACGATCATATGGTTTCATACTAAAAATTTGACAAATTAAAGGATAGATATTAATATTTTCAAAAGAATCAACTAATACTCCATTATAAAATGAAGGTCCAGATGCCATAAAAATTCCATGCATACTAATATTATCAGAAGTATATCCATGCATACCAGCCGGAAAATGTTTATTTTTTTTCATATTAGATGTAGTACTTATAAACCACTCTTCATCTGCAACTAATAAATAATCTGGAGCATCATCATTTTTAAAGTAATATTTATCTGGAATTTCATCCTTGGGAAAAATAGATAAATGTTCAATATCATTTATATTTATAATACTTTTATTATATTTAATATTTAAACTTGTAATAGTAGGCCCTATAATAGCATTAAACTGGTCAAGATTAATGTAATTATCCAACAAAACGACTCTATCCTTGCTAACATTTGCCATGCCATGATCACTAACAATAATAATATCTAATTTATTATATATATCTAAAGTTTTTAACCTATCTATGGTATAGCCAAGCAAAGCATCCATTTCTTTAATTGAGGAAATAATTTCATCGCCTTCAGTGCCGTAACCATGACCAGTGTAATCGGGTTCACTAAAATATAGCATCGTTAATTTGGGCCTTTTATCTTCTGAGTATTCAAACCAAGTAACAACTGAATCAACTCTTGACTCAAAAGGAACAGCTCCATCATATTTTTTATATATTGAAGGTCTATAACCTAATATTTCTGCTTCTGAACCAATCCAGAAGTATGTAGCTGATTTTATATTATTCTTTTCTGCAGTAACCCAGATTGGTTCCATTCCATAAAAATCTCCATTTTGAACGGATTTTGAATCTCGCATTGAATATTTTTTATCTAAAGTTTTACTGAAAAATGAATTTGATAATATCTTATGTGCATTTGTATATGATCCAGTAGCTATTGAATAATGATTAGGGAATGTAAGAGAAGGAAAAACTGGAATTAATGATTTGGAGTGAACACCACCACTAATAAACTTGTCAAAATTAGGAGTATCTGTAAATTCAAGATAATCATATCTAAATCCATCAAATGAAATAAGTAATACATATTCATCAGATTTTGAGAATAAAAATGATATACTAGAAAAGAATATTATAAAAAACATTATAGCTCTTCTAAAGGTTCTAATTGATGACCGGTTAAATCTTCGGGTACATATTTTTGACATTCATAACACCATACTGTAGGTACAGCATTCACAATTTTATTATAAAAAGCACTTATAATAAAACAAGTAAAGACTACAAAAATAAATTTATATCCATATCTTCTAATTACAGATTCCATAATACGTCCATTTTATTTGTACACCCGGCAGGATTCGAACCTGCAACCTTCTGATCCGTAGTCAGATGCTCTATCCAGTTGAGCCACGGGTGCAATTTACTGTAAAGTTAATAAGAATTAATTAAATCTAAGTATATAAAAAAAGGGATTCTCAATTAAGAACCCCTTTAATTTTATTAATAACTACTAACTTTAACTATTTCTTATTTTAGCAATATCGCCTTAACACTTAATGAACTACCACTAGAAATCATTTTTATATAATATACTCCAGATGAAAGAGATGAAGGGTTCCATGTATATGAATGAGTTCCCTCTATCTGATAACCCTCATAAATAGTATCAACAAGCTCTCCTTTGATATTAAAAGCATGCAAACTTACATAGTCTTCTTTAGGTAGCGTAAAAGAAACTTGTGTTGATGGGTTAAATGGATTTGGATAAACATCATGTAACTTAAACGTCATAGGGTTAATATGAGAAACATTACCATTATAATTTGTTGTCACACTAAACTCTTCACCAATAGGAGATCCAATTGTTAATGATATATCTTCCTGATTAATTTCATTTCCACCCTCAAACCTATATTCAACTACATGACTATCAAAGACTTCATTAAAAGTATTATATGAAACTAGTTTAATTTTATTATCATAATAATTAGATAGAGTTTCTATGTGACTATTATCTTTTAAATAAGCATTAAGATTTTTATCAGAATTAATAGTCATCTCAACTCCAGCAATATCAGAGTTTGATTCTATTCTTATAATCAAATCCTCATTATCATAGTAAATTTGTGCTACCGCATAATTATCGATCTCAACATCTAATCTTGCAGTACCAAGTACCATGTTAATAAGCTGAATAACATCTAAAATATTAATAACTGCATTACCATCGATATTTGCATCAGTTTTAACGCAATCATCATATTCAGTAGAATTTAGTCCACCAGATAAAATAATATTAACTAAATTAATAATATCAAGGATATCAATATTAATATCATCATTTAAATCACCTAAAAGATTATGACAATCATCGCATTCATCTCCTAGGCCATCACCATCAGAATCTTCTTGAGATGGATTATAAAGCCCCGGACAATTATCTTCATCATCATATGTCCCATCTTCATCACAGTCTGTACACTGATTACAATTAGCATTAGGATCGTTTTCACAAGCCTCTAACATTTCTTCAAATCTTAAATTTGCAACGTAATAGCTTAGATTATTTCCCTTCCAATGAACTGTCATATTATGATCTATAAACACATTACTAGGAAAACCATTCTGAGAGTTAAAGTGATTAAACAAAGTATATCCAGGATCTTCAGTTATAAGATTATCATTAAGGCTACCTTGATTACCCCATTGAGAACACGTATATGGTTGTCCAATATCATCAAGGTTAGTAAAATTAACTACATTATATTCCTCTTGGTACCCCATTTCCCATGCTGCAGAAATCTGATCCATCGAACCGATGGAAGAAAAGCAAGGGCCTCACCAGCTTGCTGCTAGGTCAATATGAAATACATAATGTGTACCACCATTATAATCACCATTATAATCATATAAAGACATTTCACCATCTGTTTCACCATTAGGCTCATGGCCATGACAAACATCTAAAATTTGTTGTTGGTGAGTTATAGATACTGTTTGCCCTACATTATAAATGGCAAAAGTCATAGAAAATGCAGATAATAATATTAAAAAATTCTTTAACATAGTCCTCTCCCAGTAATAAATCTACTTTAATATATTAATTTTTTTATGAATAATCACGGTAATTATTACATCAAGTTGTAACAATTAAAATGTCTTTGAAAATGAGAATTTAACTCCATCTATAAACTCAGGCTGAACTGCACATACACCATTCGCACAAATCAAACCCCCTCTTTGAGAACCATAAAATATGGACATCTTTGAATTTGAAAACAAAAAGTCAATTGTATTGGAATTACTATTCTTAAAATTAACTGTTAATTGAATTCCATTCCAGTTTCCACTTTTTTCATTTACAGACTCCACAACATCACCGTCAATACCTGTAATATTATCAGTACGCTCATATTTCTCATTATTATAAAATAAGGTAAAGGTATTGCTAAGAGTATGGTTTTTAAATACTTTTAACATCTTTGTCTTATAAGACAACGATAAATATGTTTCATCTGATTTCTCAATAGAATTTGTTACATCATTATAAGCATTGGATATATTAGATACATAATCTTTATTTTTTTCCACTTCCCTCCACTGTTTTTCAAGAGAAAGTAAAACCGAATTTCCTCCTCCAAAATTCCACCCCCATTTAGTAGGAATCGTCATAGCGCTTTCATGCGTGTAAAGCCATTTTTGATTATCATGATTAAGCTCATCAAATATGTATTGCTCTAATGAATTTGTAGCTTCTTCTTTTTGATTATTTTTCAACTCCTCAATTTCATATATATTTGTTAATTCAACTCCAGGAACTAACCCCTCTAATATCAAGAAATCAACCTCTTCTTGTGTATAAAGTCCCATGTCAATTAAAACTTGATATTCTTCTACTTGGTCATAATAATTTTGTACAATTGCTCCCCAATAATTATTTATTTCAGTATGAACTGAAGATTCAATTTCATCAAAATCATAATTATAATTATTATTAATCATACCAGAAAAATCACCCTCACCCCAATCTTTAATATGATCAAAAAAATCAAGCCCAATATTAAAATCAAGCTGATCATCAAACATATACCCACTTAATCCCATATAAAACTGCCTATATGGCCAAAATGCATAACTAAAGTGATCTTTGCTCATACTGATAACATCTAGTAACCGTGGAGGGCTTGTGTATTCATAATCAGAGCTAGATGATGTTTGAGACCAAAGATCATTCATGTTTTCAAGTCCATTAGCAATATCAAGACCTTCTGCATTATACGATAAATCTATTTCATTGCTTGTAGCTGTTGATGAATGTATTCTTCTTGCTGTTGATAAGTTGAGGTTAAGCATGAAATTATCGTTAATTGGATATAAAAGATCAAACTGATGACCAGTCTCATTAACAAAATTCATTAGATGAGATAACCTTGATTGTAATACAGAGCTTGATTCTTTATATACAAATGGAGCAGAAGATACTGTTTTTATGTAATANGGACTATCATATCTCTTATACTCATAGGTGATACCTAAATTGAAGATATCTGCATATAAAGAAGCATAAAACAAACTTCCATCTAATTCATCTCCTACTACAACGCCTGGTTNAAGCTTTGTATATTTATTTATAACATACTCTGCATAAATATCTACACCATACATATACGTTTGAATGGATGCTCCTAGTTTATTTGAGTTAATATTATACTTTGTGATATCATCACTTAAAAAATCAACTAGGTTATCAGATATATATCGTCCTANAATGAAAGAAGTATTTGAATAAAACTCTAAAAAGTTCTCACCTTCNTCTTCATCAANAACTAACTCTTGATTCATATACTGCAAATTAACAACTAAATCATCTATAAGAGAAAATTCAGAACCAATAAATCCAATAGAATTATCAAAAAATAAATCATTAAGCTGCAATGTGGAGTTTGTTCTAGATTCATAAGTATCTGTACCATAGATAGAGTATAATCGCATCCAATCTGATAATCTATAACCTAGCTCTACTCCTAAAACACTATTATCAAAATCAGTACTTTCATCTCTATAAGTGTTTATAATAAGACCTCTGTTATAGTTTGAATAGATATTCCCAAGCTTAAAATTTAATCTATTACCTATATACTCCAAATAGTAGCTATGGAACATATCATCAATTTTAGTCCGCTCTTGGCCAAAGACCGGAGATTTACTATACTCAATTTTTGTATTTAAATAAAACTTTTTATAACTAAGCCCTAAATCAAAAATATTTTCATTGATTTTATATTTAGTAGTATCTGGATCTGATGATTCATTTGGAAAAACACTATTAGGCTCATTCCCCTCAGCCAGACTAGATGATTGGGATAATTGTATATTAATCTGTGAAAATGATAAAGATATTAAAAAAAATATATAAACTAACTGAATCAAAGATATCATTCCTTAATATCTACTTTTATAGTATCTACATCAGTATTTTTAACAAGGATTTTGTTATAATTAATAAGCTCATTAATTTCTTTTTCAAGCATAACCTCATCACCTCTTTCATAGCCTGTATGTTTTGAGTAAATAGTCCCATCAGTATTAACTAAAACAGTATAAGGGCAATCTGACCCTCCAAGCTTCTTAATTACCCCATCTTTACCCTTCTGATCAAATAGCATATTAAAAGAATATTTCTTTTTTTTCACAAAAGACTTTATTCTTTTTTTGCTTTGCTTATCTGTATTAATGCTAACAATTTTAAAACCTGACTCTTTATATTTCTCATTAAATTTAGATAAATGCTTCATCTCTGCTACACAAGGGCCACAACCCAAAAACCAAAAGCTAAGCAATAATGGTCCATCTTTATACAAAGATGAAAATTCTATAGGTACTGTAGGCTGTAAAATATTTTTTCCATCCCAGAACATTGATAATTCATTATCACTAATTTCTGGAATCTTTGAATATTTAATAGCATCTTCTGAAAATAAAGCTGTTAAAAAAAATAGCAATACTATTATTCTATATAAGTATTTCATTATATCTCCTATAATGTAATTTAGAATTATTTTTCTAAAGGGCTATTATTTAAATAGCCCTTTTAAAATATTATTTTATAAGCATTAATTTATACACCTGTTCATGCTTAACAGAAGATAATTTTGCAAAATAAACTCCACTAGCAAATCCATTTGCATTCCAATTAATATTATATGAACCTGGACTACAGTCTTTATCTAATAACGTTTGAACTGCTCTACCCTGCATATCATATATAACTAACTTTAGATCCATGCTCTCTGAAACTGAAAAGTTTATTGTAGTAGATGGGTTAAATGGATTTGGATATATTCCACTTAGCTCAAATCCACCTGGAATATCAGGATAACTTAAAGTTAAGTAATTAATAATATTTATAGCATTATCTTCCCAAACAGGGATATCATTACCATTTAAATCAAAAATATCCCCTGTTGATGGCCTAAATAGTTTTAAAGATACAATATCTCCATCTTGACAATATCCAGCTGAGTATAGCTCATCATCATAACCCATTGCTGGGATATCAGTATAACTACCATTCCACTGTCTAGCTCCAACTAAAACTCTATCATTATATGATAATATCCAATCACCATCTTCTACACCTTCTATAGATTCTACAAAGTAGAAAGCTTGTCTTGTAGATTGATTATATTCATATTCTTCTAGATATTCAGAGTTATCATTAGAAGATACTCTAGCTAAGTCTGCTGGTGGTATATAATTAAAGTCAATTGCTTCATTTACTTTAAACCAATATCCTTTACTACCCTCGAGAGATGATAAACTACCTACCCATCCAAGCGCCTCATTATAAGTAGCTGCTACCCCTTCACCTATAACACCATCAATACTATCCCATATCTCCGATGGAATAGTATTCTCAAGGTTAGCAGAACCAGAGAATGGGTATGATATTAAATTTGCACCATAATGAAGATCATAAAGAAGCTCAGGGTCGGTTGGTTGACCTGCACCACTTAAAATTCCAGCATCTTCCATTTTAACCCAATATCCATTTCTAGCTTCAATCTCACTCAAGCTACCCACCCAACCTAAACTAGGATTTGGAGAAGCCGCTACACCTTCACCTATAACACCTGTAACAGACCCTTCTACTGAAGAGAACATATTCCCTAAGGAAACATCATCTGGAAGCGCATAGAAACTAATCAAGTTTGCACCATAATGAAGATCTATAGCATAGCTAATCTCAGAGAATCCACTTATGTAATCAAGAGTATATAATCCATTATTACTCCATGGGATATCCTCAGAAGGCTGAGCATCATATATACCCCCTGTAGAGCCATCAAATATTTTAAATGTTGGAGTATCACCTGGATTTAAATATCCATTAGAATAAGAATCTCCATCATTACCCATTGCTGGAAGAGTTGTATATGGTCCGACCCAAGGCCACGAACCAACACATACATCGCCATTAAAAACACCAATCCAATCAGAAAGTTCTTCTAAAGGCTCTTCATCTAAATCAGAAGAAATAACAAAATAAAATGCCTGTAAAGATGATTGATTAAACTCAAATCCTTCAGGTGTATAAATACAACTGCCATCATCGACTATCACATCTTCTCCACAACCATTAACCATGTCTTGAGGGAGGTTTCCTGATAAACAGTCATAATTGAAAGCTTCCATATCTGTACAACCCGAACATGTTGAATTATCACCAGCACAAAGTCCGCATTCATCTGTATCATTCGTTGCACAATCAGGTTCTGGATCCACACAATCATCTGCTCCATCGCCATCTGAGTCTATATCATATGGACACTCATCTACATCTCCACACAAACCATCTGAATCTGCATCATTCTCTGCATCGTATGGGCATCCATCTACATCTCCACACAAACCATCTGAATCTGCATCATTCTCTGCATCGTATGGACACTCATCTACATCTCCACACAAACCATCTGAATCTGCATCATTCTCTGCATCGTATGGACACTCATCAACATCTCCACACAAACCATCTAAATCTGCATCATCCTCTGCATCATATGGGCACCCATCTACATCTCCGCATAAACCATCTGAATCTGCATCATTCTCTGCATCGTATGGACATTCATCAACATCTCCACATAAACCATCTGAATCTGCATCATTCTCTGCATCGTATGGACACTCATCTACATCTCCACACAAACCATCTGAATCTGCATCAT
>NZUX01000021.1 GCA_002703645.1 Fidelibacterota bacterium
AATTAAACGATGGATTGTATTCTGTAACTCTCCATAGTCTCCAACTATCAGTTATATCATCAGTAAAAGAATTTATTATTCCATCAGGTCCTTGTCCAATTACAATATCATTCTTTTCATCGATATTTTGATCTAGTAATTTGCTGTCAATTTTTTCAACTAATTGTTTTAGTGGCATCTGCAGTGTTTTAATTAATTGGTTGATAATTAGATTCTTATTCATGGTTTATTTTGAAAAAATTAAAGCGTTGTTATTGAATTTACAAAAACATTTATAAAAAAAATATTTAGAATGTGGATCTTTGAAACTCCTAATAGGGGTACCCTACTATTTTAAGGGTGTTAGGGGTGTTTTTAGTTGAAAATCTGCTCATTTATTTTATATTTTGAGTGACGTATATGTGACATTTTTGGTACAAATACGGCTTTTTAAACATAAAAACTACACATTGGCTTAAAACAAAAAGCCCCTCGAAAAAATCGAAGGGCTTAAAGGTGGTCAGAGACGGAATCGAACCGCCGACACGAGGATTTTCAGTCCTCTGCTCTACCGACTGAGCTATCTGACCTAAAAAAAACATTTAAAACTCCAGAAAATATATAAACTTTATTTGTTTTAAAGCATATAAAAAATAAGAAATTAAAAATATTTTTATAATAGGGATATTTTTTGATATATAGTCGGTATATCATTAATTTAAAATACTTGATAGCTAAGGGTTATATGAAAGTTGTAATTGGAACACATAATAGAGATAAACTAAAAGAGCTAATGCTAGCTTTTAAGCTTGAAGATTTAAATATTGAGCTGTTATCATTGGATAGTTTTCCTGAAATAGGTGATATCCCAGAAACTGGTAAAACATTAGAAGAGAATGCTCTAATAAAGGCAAGAGAAGTTAATAGAATAACAAACCTTCCTGCCTTGTCAGACGATACTGGTTTAGAGGTTGATGCTTTGCATGGTGCACCAGGGGTATTTACAGCTAGGTATGCAGGGGAAAATTGTACATACAATGATAATGTGCAAAAATTATTAGATGAATTAGAGACAGTTCCTGCTCCTAATCGAACTGCTAAATTCAGAACAGTTGTTGCGTATGTTGATGGAGATTTTGAGATTACAGCAGAAGGTTATTGTGATGGCTTGATTTCAGGCTCTGCAAAAGGAGAAAATGGTTTTGGATATGATCCTGTTTTTTTTATTACTAATGAAAAAAGAACATTCTCTCAAATGACCATAGAAGAAAAAGAGAAGTATTCGCATAGAGGGAAAGCTATTAGGAAAATCATTAAACTTTTAACCCCACATTTTAACAACTCTATAGAAAAGGAGATAGTCTAGCGAATAGTTGTTACTATTGTGTCTCTAAAACAGACTATAAGGTTATTTTTAAATAATACAATTCAAGTTTTTATTGGATTGTATTTTATCAGTATTTTGCATGCTGGTCAGGATTCTTACATCTCATTTGAGAATGCTTCAAGGTATTATGATTTTCTTCCAAAAGTAGTAGCACTAGATTTAGAGTCTCCAACTTCACCATTAATTATATCTGATAATAAGTCCTGGGATATATCTCATTTTGATCCACATAATAAGCTGAAAAACTTTAAAGATTCATATACTCAAGGCATTAATAAAGATATCTTCATTCATTCTATAATATATAAAAATAGTAATAGTGTTAATGATTATAACGATCTAGCAATTCCATTAGTAATGCTTATTAGTGACTATAAGCTTTATCAATTAGAAAAACAATTTTATATATCATTTAAAAAAAAATTAGTTAATTCTGTTACGAAGCACAGAGGAGGTGGAGTTGGTTCAAGCAGAGCAATTACGCTTGTGAGCAAAGAAGTTGCAGGGCAAGAAGTTTCTTTGAAGATTGATGGTAATATAAATATTAATGGACAAATTGTATTTGAAGATAAAGAATTGGTAGGATTGAATCAGCAACAAAGCAAAACATGGGATTTAGATATTGAGCAAACGCAGAGATTTAATATTGAAGGAACCATAGGAGATAGGTGGTCAATTAAAGCCCATCAAGATTCAGAAGCTGATTTCTCATGGGAAAATGATCTTAATATTACCTATAAGGGAAAAGCTAATGATATTTTAAAAAAGATGGAAGCTGGAAATATTAGTTTGCATTTACCATCTACTCAGTTTGTTAATGTTGGAAGTAGTAAAAGTGAAGGATTATTTGGTATTAAAATGGTTCATAAATTAGGCCCACTTGATATTCAATCTATTATATCAAAGGAACAAGTTAAAAAAACTAATAAATCACTATCTCTTGAATCGGCCGATGGGAACTATATTAATGCATATAACTACATTAGAGATAAATATTATTTCATTGATAAGTATTTTAAAGCTCAATACTATCCTCTAGATGATGAAAATAGGCATAATTTTCAACAGAACTATACAATTATTGAACATGAAGTATGGAAAATGATAGATCCGCAGAATGAGACTATACAAGGAGATAAGGTAGAAGGTAGCGCTAATGTTGATCCAAATATATTTAATTCTTCTACAGATTATGAGAATGCTACTTGGGTTAAGCTTACGGAAGATATTCCTAATGATAATGAAGTAGGAGATTATGAAATTGATCGTCTTCTTGGAACAATAAGGTTTAATAATATTAGAAGTGAAGATATCATAGCGATTTCATATAAAATTGGGAAATATGTTTCTAACTTAAATAATCAATTTGAATATATGGAGTATTCTGATGGTGATTCATCAATAGTTATTGTTAAGGATTATTTTGATATTCTTGTAGAAGAAGGTATCGATGAGGAATTAATCTTAGATAATGGTACGACATTAAAAGAAGATTGTATATCAGAGACTGATTGCTATTTAAATATGAAATTACTTAAGGCGACAAATAAAGTTTCAGACCCTAGCTCTCCTACATGGGAATTAATGTTTAAGAATGTTTATAATCTTGGTTCTTCTGATATTTCAATTGATGGTTTTGATTTAGATATTATTTATACTGGAGGAAATCTTGGAGAAGAAACACATAGCGAACTCTCTAATGCGTCATTTATAAAAATATTTAATTTGGACAAATTTGATCAAAATGGAAACCTTGGATCAGATGGGAAAGTAGATTATCTAAATTCAAATATACTAAATGCAAGTAAAGGAGAGTTATTTTTCCCGACATACTTACCATTTACATTTGAACCTAGTCCTGTAGCTATTTATGAATGTTTAGATGGTAATGTGAGCTATACTCCATGTTCTGATGGAGATGCTATAAATACATTTCCGTTATTTTGGGGTACAGATTGGGGAATTGTAGATTCTACATATTATGAAGATCTAGAGCAATATCTACCTGAATTAAATGACAATAATAATAATTTTTCAGACTCAAATGATGATGGCCCTGCTATGTATTATGATTTGTTAGGTTCTACAAGTATAATGACAGAACATAAATTTCAAATAAAGGTTAAGCATTCAAAATCACAGAGAAGTTCAACATATAGTTTAGGATTTATGATTGTAGAAAATAGTGAAGAAGTAAAATTAAATGGTTCTAAGCTATCAAAAGGAACAGATTATACAATTGATTATTTTTCTGGGACTTTAAATATAATTAATCCACAGGCTCTTGACCCTACAGCAAATATTGAAGTTAGCTATGAAGAGAATGAACTTGTTTCTTTTGATCAAAAGGTATTAGCCGGAATCCATATGAAATTAGGATTTTCTGATAATGATTTTTTAAGTGGAGGCGCTTACTATTATAATCAGTCCATAATTGATTCAAAAGTTGAAATTGGATATGAGCCAATGAGAAATTTTTTATGGAATATCAATGGAAAATATGATACAGATATTAACTTCTTAACTACCTTAACAGATATGATTCCTTTGGTGGATGCGAATGGGAAATCAACACTAAATTTAGAGGGAGAATTTGCACAGGTTTTTCCCAATCCCAATCCATTAGGACAGGCTTTTTTAGATGATTTTGAGGCTTCAAAGCAAACTTCATCTCCTAGTATATTACAAAATAAATGGAAATTAAGTTCTCCTCCACTATTAAGTTTATCATCTTCTAATATTGATTGTGATAAACCTTGGGAAAATGATAATCCTGATAATCAACCTAATAATAATAATAATTGCTATACGTACGCCAATAAAATGGATATAACATATAGAGGAAATATGTATTGGTACAATCCATATGTTGATATTCCTACTGAGGATATTTGGCCAAATATAGAAACATCAAATAGAGCGCAAAATACTACTACAAAAACTCTTTGGATAGGTACGGAAGAATGGGAAGATAATCTATTGAATTGGAATGGGATATCTGCGGGATTGTATCCAAGTGATTATAATCAAGAAAGAAGCAAATATTTTGATATTTGGATATATACTTCAGAAATTCAAAATGATAGTATGAGATTGAATATTGATATCGGATATATTAGTGAAGATATAAATTCAAATAATATACTCGATTCTGAAGACCAAGCAGTATTTGGAAATATTGGTAATAATATATTAGATGAAGGTGAAGATTTAGGGTATGATGGGTGTGATGACTCTTATGAAAATGGTAATGGTGGATGCTTATCAACTGCTGAGGGAACATTTGAGCAAATATGTAATAATATTCCTACCGCCTTTTTTGATGATTGGAGGTATTATGTGCAGGTGGATTCAATTCCTAATATTAATTATGATTTATGTAATAATTTAGAGGACCCAAATAGAGATAATTTTGCATATAACGAAGGTAGTGGAAATTATAATAATATCAATGGTACACAAGGAAATGGGTCTGTAGAAGGTTATGTTTACCCTGATACAGAAGATTTAGATGGCGATTATTTACAAGATTTTAATAATGATTATTTTACATATTCAATTCAGCCATTAATAGATTCTGCTTCTGATTCAACACAATTTAATAATGGCAATAATACTGGATGGAAATTATATAGAATTAATTTGTCTGATTTTAAAAAAGTATTACCTGAACCTAATAGTACAGTTGATTGGAATGATGTTCGGATGATGCGTTTGTGGGTTCAAGGTAGCGGGAGTAATAAAATAGGTATTGCAAAGATTGAAATAGTTGGAAGTCAATGGGAGGAAATTGGTGAGGTTAGTTTAGACCAAATTGATAATCAGAATGCATATGCTATCAATCCAGACTTTTCAATAAGTGTGATTAATAGTGATGAGAATTCTAATTATGAATCACCTGATGGTGTAGAAGGTGAGTATGATGAAATGAATGAAGTTCAGCTTAAGGAACAGTCTTTGGTTATGGATTTTTCAGATAGCGGAGTTGCTTCTAATAAAGCAATGAATATAATGAAGGTATTAACCTATATGTCCAATGCTAGCAAAGACAATTTCTTTGCATATGAAAAATTAAAAATGTATATCAATGGACAGCCTTTATTTACAGATGAATGGAATCAAGATGATGAAAATATAAATATTATTTTTAGGCTGGGTAAAGAAAATGAATATTATGAGATTAGGCAACCAGTTTATGAAGGGTGGAATGATTTAAATCATATTGATATAGATTTAGGAGAATTAACTAAGAAAAAGTTGGAAACTGAGCAATTTGAATCTAATTCCATAGATCTTGGAATAGATAATGCTTCAGATGAATTTGAAGATGGATGCGGAGGCAGTATGCTTGTTTGGGAAAATAGTGGAAATTATGCGCAGACATCTTATCTTGATCTTATTAGCTACATATATATCCATTTGCTTGCAGATTTATATGAAGATCCTTGTCTAGATTCTATTGAGGATTATGATACTTGTGTTTTTGAATATGTTTGGGATCAGTCATTTGCAGCTGATGGACTAATTGATAATAATGATACCAGTAATATATGCCCTAGTTGCTCTGCTGAAGAACCAGCTAATTTGCCTGAGTCTTTTTCAATATGTAAAACAAATAATGTATTAGATCCTAATAATGATAATTGGGATCTTGTAAATAATCCTGAAGGCACTCAAAATAATGGTCAATGGGATTTTGTTGATTCTAATGATAATGGGAGTCTAGATGAGAGTGAGCTTTTATATGAGAGACCTATACTTCCTGATTCTTATGATCCAGATTTAGATTTATATAGATGGACTAATGGAATTGAAGATATTTGTAATAATTGTTCAGATTTTATTATAAAAGGTGAGCCTGCAATCAATAGAATTGAACATGTGCTTGTAGGTATCGCAAATGAAAGTCAAAGTACAATTTATGGTGAAATATATATAAATGAATTACGATTCACAGGTGTTAAAAAAGATCCTGGGCAAGCATTTAGGTTATCTGGAAGTTTGAATTTTTCTGATTTATTAAGTTTTCAAACACAATATAAGAGAGAAGATGCAGATTTTCATAGATTACAAGAAAGGTTAGGTAGTGGGAATACCACAGAGACTTTTAGCTTTAATACTACATTCCATGCAGATAAATTTTTACCATCATCATGGGGAATTAATATTCCTCTTTATTTAAATTTTTCAAAGCAAAATAGCATTCCAAAATATTATCCATATAATCCTGATGTATTAACAGGTAGCTTTAGGACTGCACCAGATTCTATTAGATCTATAAACCAAACGGTAAGCTTAAGTACTTCATTTAGTAAAAATAGTAGATCAAAAAATTGGATTTTAAAAAATTCATTAGATAGAATAAATATTAATTATTCAATAAGTAATCAAACTAGTTCTTCGGTAACAGTCTTAAGTAATATTAAAACTAACCAAAGTATTGGATTGGGGTATAATTATCCATTTAAAAAAGATAATTATTTTATTTTATTCCAAGAAGGGAATTTAGATATAGCAATCAAAAGTATTTATAAAGGACCTATATCATTATCACGAAATATAATAACCTTATTAAAGAATACTGCATTTTGGTGGGTAGAATATACCCCATCATTAATCGTTAATATTCCAATATTGAAAGTTATTACAAAGCCAGCTTCTGAACGTATTGCAAAGCCTATTTTTACAATGCTTAAAGATAATTATAAAGAAATTATATTGATCCCTTTTTGGGCTCCAAGAGAGTTATTGAAGGATGTTAAGTTTAAAGAAAATATTTTATCTTTACCTGTAGATTTAGTTGAGAAGTCATTTGTAGCTAGTAAAAAAGCAATTCATGTAATAGACAACTCCGCATTTTGGTTTTCTGAATATATCCCAGATATTGCAGCTAATTTACCTTTGATTAATTTAATTACTCATCCAATAATTAAAGGGTTTAAAAATATACCTTCAAAAAATGGAGTTTTATTAAAATTTGATAGTAAATCAGAGGTATTTGAAAATTGTTTATCAAATATTCAATTTTATGACTCTAATAGTGATACAATAGAATTTAGATGGGCGGATAGTTTTGTGGATGATTTTAATGGGAAGTGGGATGAAGGTGAAGAATTTATAGATAATCTTAATGGAAAATGGGACAAAGGTGAGGAGTTTATTGATGGTAATGGAGTTTGGGATGAAGGTGAGGAGTTTATTGATGGTAATGGAGTTTGGGATGAAGGTGAGGAATTTATTGATGGCAATGGAATTTGGGATGAAGGTGAAGAGTTTATAGATAATCTTAATGGAGTTTGGGATGAAGGTGAGGAGTTTATTGATGGTAATGGAATTTGGGATGAAGGTGAGGAATTTATAGATATTGATGGTAACGGATTATGGAATGGTTATTGCTCTGAAACTAATGAAGAATCTAAAACATATAATAAATGGCTTAATTCGGTAGACAGTCTTATACAAATAGAGGAAATGTTAATTTTGGAATCAAATAATGTGGATCTTTCAGTTTTAAAAGATAGTCTTGAGATTAAAAAGGGTGAATATAATATAATTGAAAAAACCATAGAAAAATTACAGTCTAATGAACCTTCAGATAGTATAAATAGTATAATTAAATGGATAGAATATCCATCAAGAAGAAAAACATTATTTGGTGACTATGAAGAGTTGCAATTACAAAAAATACCATCTTGGGTTAATTCTTTAAAAAATGATAAAATCGGTACATTATATCAGAAGTCAAATTTTAGTGATTCTAGTATAGTTATTTTATTAGAAAATAAAAATGATATCATAGATAATATGATAATTAATAGCAGAAATAATATGAATTCTAAAAGTGAGCTTGATTCAATTTTAAATAAATTCAAGGATATAAATGAAGCTTTAATAATTCAAGCAGAAAAAATGAAGTATAATTGTCAAAAATTATTGACTTTTATTAATTCAAATTATCCTATCATGAATAGTAAAATTAAAAAGCAGCAAAAAGCTTGGGCGAAAATAGAAAAAAGGAGAACTCAAATTGCTAATGATATTTCTGCTTTAATTAATCGAATTAATATGAAATTAGAATCTGGAGAAGATGAAATTATAATTTTTGCCTTTTCTAATAATTTATTATTAGAAGAACAAATCAGTCAATTAGATTGGACTGATGAAATGATTGAAGAGAAAATTAGATATGCAGACCCTAAATCTAAAAAAGCTCCTATTAAGATTGACGAGTTATTTATTTTAGACAATGTTGATAAGCTCATTTCTAAAGATGAAGAAATTTCATTATCCGCATCTCCATTTTTTATTGGTGGGTATCGATTAGGAGAAAGTACACCTAGGGATAGTATAAATGGTGTAATTATTAATCCAGGATATCAAGAATGGGTTAAAGAATTAGATGAATTAAATAATAAATTGGTGTTAACTGATAATATTATTAATACCATGGAAAAGAAAGTTGATTTGCAGTTTGTTAAAACTAATAATCTAGATAGTATATCGATTCAAATTTCTAATTTAATTGATAAAAGCCCACCATTTGTAGCATCAATGTCAAAGTCTGAATGTATAGCTTCTGGGTTTGAATGGAGAATAGAAGAGCTTATCAATGATGGTAATGGAGTTTGGGATGAGGGAGAAGAATTTATTGATGGTAATGGTATATATGATGAGGGGGAGGAATTTATAGATTTAAAAAATGGTATATATGATGAGGGGGAGCAATTTGTAGATTCAAAAAATGGCATATATGATGATTGGGAAGAATTTACTGATGGTAATGGAGTTTGGGATGAAGGAGAAGAGTTTATTGATGGTAATGGAGTATGGGATGAAGGTGAGGAATTTATAGATAGTATGAATGGAGTATGGGATGAAGGTGAAGAACAAATATGCCTAGAAGATGTTGACATATGTTTATCAATTGAAAAAGTTAGCGATTCTAGTGAGAGTAAACTATTTTTTAATAGTAAGAAGAAAATTGCAAGTTTTGAATTTTCATATTCTAGTTGCGGTATTGAATCTGTTAGTCATGGTACAGCTGATGGTATTGGAAGGACTATAATAGTTAATAATAAATTAGTAAGTGGAATTGAAAAATCAATTATTAATGATATAGTTGATAATACAGTTAAGCCAATTTTTACTAATATTATCTCTCCTATTATAAATAGGGCGAAGGAGACTAACTTCTTTACTAAAGGAATTATTGATAGGATAAAAGAAACAAAATTATATTACTCTCCTGAAAAAATTACAATGGATGCTAGTATTGCAGAAAGCAATCAATTGCAAACAATGAGAACTCTTGATGAAACAGAAACATATAGTTTAGATATGACAAGAGGATTTAGTGCGACTTATAAGATTTTTGATAATTTTACTTCTAAATATTCATTAGCAGTAGGAAGTGATCTTTATCATGATATGGAAAAATACAGTATAACCAGAAATGAGATGTTATCTCAATTAAATCCAGGACTAGTAAAAGTAGTAAATGAATCATTTACAAATACCTATGTTCCTATTGTATTTGATTGGTTTAAGCCTACGTTTAGATATAATCCATCGTATAGTTGGACTTTAGGAAATCCTAGCGATTTAGTTCAGACAAGTACAATTAAGAATACTAATAGTTTTGAAACTAAGTTTGATATTTCCCCTAAAGAATTTATGGAGATATTTTTTAAGCCCGAATCAAATAAATCTTCAAATAAAAGGAAAAGAAGAGGATCTAGTTCTAAGAAAAATAATCAAGATAAAAAAGATCCTATTTTTAAAGATATAAATAGTCCATTTTTAAAATCTTTTCTTTCATCTACATATTCTTTATTAGAGAAAATTTCAAAGATTCAGTTTAATTATAAAATATCGAAAAGTCATACTCATTATAATGTATTAGCAAATCAGCACATTGATTATAATTTCAAATTAGGATTGATTGAAGCTCCTAATAACATATCCTATAGCAATGTAGATGGAAATTTAGGATCTTTTGCTCATTCTTATAGTTATGATTATAGGTTTAGTATCCCAAGTATTAGTATCCTTCCTTCANTTACATTGACGAGCTTAGAATTTAAAATAGATAGTAGCTTAACTATTCAGTCAACCGGAGTTCCATCCTCTAATAAAACAGTAAGTTATTACCCGTTAGGAGTTTATGGGGATCAGGGGTTACATCTTCCATCATGGGGATTAACTTGGTCTGGATTAGAAAAACTTGATTTTATAAAAAATAATTTCAGATCCTTTAAATTTTCTCATAATGCTAAAGGTCATAAAGGATTAGTTTATCAAAATGGAGAATTAATTAAAAATGATTACACATTGCTATTCTCACCATTAATTAAGTTATCAAGTAGGACAAAAGGTGAAAATCCTATTGATTTTGAATTAGGATCTAGATATGGGTTGGATATTTTTTATGAAGGAAGCTCAATAGAACATGATATAAGTACTCAAATTTATAGTAAAATTGAATACAGTAGATCTAAAGGAATGTATATTCCTATTTTCTTTTTTAGAGACCTAGATTTAAAGAATACAGTAAGTTTTTCATTTAGTGCTGATTATGAAATATCAAGTAAATTAGTAGCATATGAAAAAATTGATAATAAAGATCAATTAATATTGGATGATACATCTAATAAAATTTCTGTTAGTCCTAAAATGAGCTATCAATTTTCCCAGTGGGTAAATGGAAATATTTTTTATAAATATATTTTAATTGATGATATAAGTACTGGAGTAAGAGATGAGCAAGATTTTGGTTTTAATATTACAATTCAAATTAGAGGTTAGAGCTTGGTGATTATATACATATTAATACTATCTCAGCTAATATTTAGTCAAGATGTAGTTTATTTTAATGGGAATAGGGCTATGGAGCATCTTAATTATCAATGTTCATTTGGACCAAGGTTCCCTGGGAGTAGCGGGCATGATGACTTTGCAGATTCATTAAAGCTTTTTCTAGATAATCTTGTAGAAGTTAATTTAGTCTATAAGGATAGTATTATAAACCCATTGACTAATAAGGAAGTAGAAATAACCAATTTCCTTGCTAGGTTTAATCCTAGATCTTCAGATAGAATAATGTTTTTAGCTCATTGGGATACAAGGGAGTTTGCAGATAAGGATAGTAATTTTAATAAGATAGAATTACCCAGCCCAATTGGAGCGAATGATGGAGCTAGTGGTATAGCAATACTTATGACGCTAGCTGAAATGTTATCAAAAAACCCTCCTTCAAATATAGGTGTAGATTTATTGTTTTTAGATGCTGAAGATATGGGTCTTTATGGAGATTCTAATACTTGGGCTTTAGGTGCAAAAAGTTTTTCAAAGCATATTAAAAACCCATTACCTAAATATGCAATTTGTTTAGATATGGTTGGAGATAAAAACCAAGAATTTTTAATTGAAAAATTTTCTTATAACATTGCACCTGATGTCGTTAGAAAAGTTTGGGGTTTAGCAAATCAATTAGGATACAATCAATTTAAATATATTATGGGACAAGCCATTATTGATGATCATTATGTCTTATATAAAGAAACTGGCATTCCATCCATTGATATAATAGATTTTCAATATCCAGATAATACTAAGAATTATTGGCATACCATAGAAGATACTCCTGATAAATGTTCGGCTAAAAGTTTAGAAGCTGTGGGTACTGTAATAGCTACTCTTATATATTCTGAGGATCAAAAATAATGCCCAAATTCAAAAATTGGAATAAGCTATCATTGATGGCGGATACTGATACTCTTGAGAATATTACTGCTTATTTTCAAAATTTAATGTTAGGATTAGAGGAAGATAATAGTAAGTGGGATTTATTTTTTAATTTTGATGATCTTGATAAAGTATCAAGTATTATTAATAGTTTAAATGATAAATATGATTTTACTTATTCAATTGAAGATATTGAGTATGATGATTGGCATTTAAAATGGAAAGATAATTTTCAATCAATTGAATTTAATAAGGACCTTATTGTAATTCCTGATTGGGATAACCAGAATTATAGTCATAAATATATTATAAAAATAAAGCCTGGGATGTCTTTTGGTACTGGCCATCATGAGACTACCTATCTTATGATTCAAGAACTATTAAAATTAAATATATCTTCAAATAAGAAAATTTTAGATCTTGGTTCTGGTAGCGGAATTTTATCTATTATAGCTAGTAAATTAGGTTTTCAAGATATAAAGGCTATTGAATTTGATGAAGTATGTAAAAATGATATTGAATATAATATGAAAATTAATTCAATAAATCAGAATGCTATTGATATTTCTTTTGAAGATGCAACAGCCCTCGATAGCTATCACTATGATGTTATACTTGCAAATATTGAAAAAAATATAATTATGGATCTTATTCCATTAATTAAAGTTAAAAAGAGTAAGGTAATATTATCGGGTATATTAATTGAACAACAGCAAGAAGTATATATGAAACTGGTTCAAGAAGGATTTGAAAATATATTTATTAATAAAAAAGGTGAATGGGTATGTTTAATTGCAGATTATATTTAAAAATATTTTCATTTATTTTAATGATATGTTTAATAAGCTCATGTACAAATGAGATTACTAATAATTCAGATTTACAATCACTTGAAATAGAAGACACATATATTCAATATGATAATGTGGGAATGTTAACAGCGCGAGTTGATTTTGTAGTTGGTTCCCCTATTAATGAGCTGTTGGGTGTAGATGTTCAATTTGAACTTCCCAATGGTGATATTTTTAAAGAGCTACTTTATGATGATGGGACAAATGGCGATGTTGAACCTAATAATGGTAGCTATAATCTAAAAAAAGAATTAATTCTTAATAATTTAATATATGATGTTAGTTTTTTTGCATATACTGAAAATGATACTCTAATTAAACTTAATCAGTTAGTGGTTGGAAATTATTTACCTAAAATTAATCAAGTTTGTATGCCAGAATTATATACTATAAATGAAATGGAATCAGATACTTTTTATGTTTATACATCTATTATCGATACAAGTGGAGTTGATGATATTAGATCAGTTAAACTAGAGCTTAAAAGGCTTCAAGGTTATGAAATAGGTAGTCTGCAGAATGGTGTATGTGAATGGGAAGAATCAGTAGATCAAGACTATATTGATTATGATATTTATCTTGAAGTCATACCTGAATATTCTCTAGATAGTAATTGCAATCTTATTAATGGAGGTATTCCTAATAACTATGTTTACGTCACTCCATTAGTTATAGATTCATTTAGTGAATGTGGTCCTCATGGTCCAATCTCTTTTAAATATATAGTTGAAGATTATTCCGGAAACATTGACACTTCAATTCGTGAATTATTAATTTGCCATCCAGGAGAATGTGAATGATTTTATATATTTTAATCTCAATTACATTTCTTCAGGGAATTAATCTTCCATACGATTTTGATTTTAATAAATTATCTAATTATAGAAGTTCATCTAATGGTTTATCATCAAATACAATTGTTGATTTTGAAAGATATGCAGAGCAGTCAATATTTATGGGGACAACTAATGGATTGAACTTTGGATATTATGATTTTGATTTAGTTTATCATTTCGAGAATTTTTTAAATACTGATAATATGATTGAAGGTTCAAACTCATCGCTAATAGTTAAAGATGATATCATTGCAGTAGCAGGAGTAGAAATATCTGAAACATCTGCTGGTGATTTTCCAGGAGGAACTGGAGTATCTTATTCACTTGATGCTGGTGAGTCTTGGTATTATATGCCTCAGTCAAAAGATAATTTATATCAAGATATTAATCAATGGGGATGTCCTTGGTCAGATAGTAATGAACTTTATAATAGCGAAACTGAATGCGATAATAATTGTTTNNATTGCATCGAAGGTGATGGNCAATGTGTAATGTATAATTACATATCNTGGGGAGAACAAAATGATATACGTAATTTTTCAGTAACNGTTGATGTCCAGAATATTACATATGANCTTGCTATACATGGCGATTANATTTATGCAGCAAGCTGGGCAGGTTCATTAAGAAGATTTAATTATATGATTGATAATCCNACTTGGGAGGTAGTTCCATTACCTATGGATAACCAAAGNAATCTTGATTGTAATTTTATTTCTTCATCATACCAGATTAATCCTATTGGAAATACTGTAACAAATNANGANGGTGTAAAATTATGTGGATATGAATTTGATAATCATAAAGTATTTTCAGTTTCCTCAATTAAAGATACTCTATGGGTAGGGACAGCTGCAGGAATTAATAAAGGNGTAGTCCAGGATGATGATTGTATAAATTGGCAAAGATTAGATGCCGATGAGTATAGATTTTATGATGATTGGGTTATTGGTTTTGAGCATCAGGTTTTTGATGATGAAACTGATAGGATATGGGCAATTACATGGGATAGGAGATATGATGGTTCTNATGAAATTTATGGAGGCCCTCCTAGCTATACAGATGATGGAGGTAAGACTTGGAATATAGCGTATGCTCTACTTGATAGAGAACCCTTTATTACTTATAATATTTCACCATATGCAGATAGGGTATATGTATCTTCTAACCAGGGTTTATTTGCNTCATATGACGGCTTTTTATGGGAACATATAATGCAGNTCCAAACACAAAATGAAGCTGTTTTAGATGCTGAGTTTATTAATGAATTGAATCATTTATGGGTNTCTTCTCAAGATAATATTGATATTGTAGATTTAAATTTAAATGAAAATTATATAGCATCATCTATTGGTGATATCAATCTTGATTTTTATGCATACCCAAATCCTATTATTGGAGACCAGTTAATAAAATTTGTTTATAATGGAGAAGANCAAAATTTAAATGGAGTTATTACTATATATGATTTNTCATTAGATAAAGTTATAGAAATTGAATCATCTGGGTGGACTACTTGGGATGGTAAAAATGAATATGGAAAGAAAGTGGCTAATGGAGTTTATATATGNAAGTACACTCATATTAATAATAATACATATTCATTTAACATCATGGTTATAAATAAATGAAAAAAATATTTTTAATTACATTAACACTATCAATTTTATATTCTGATTATGCGGGAGGATATGCAGGATCAAGTTTTAGATTTGGAACTAACGCAAGAGAAGTTTCGTTATCGAATTCCTTGGTAAGTAATAATAATATAGGGTTTAATGCTTTTACGAATCCTAGCATTCTTGCATTTAATAAGGGAAAATATATTGGTAGCTCATTATTTTTATTATCNAATAATCGTAATATTCAAACCTTTACATANTCTCAAAGTTTGCCACCTAGCGCTGCCGCNGCNATATCTTTTTTTAGAGCAGGAACATCAAATATTATAGGTATAGATTCTAATGAGTATTTTACGGATGAACTTGGATATAGTGATGGATATATGATGGTCTCATTCGGAATTGCATTCAATAATTATTTTTCTTTAGGAGTAAGTGCAAAAGCATTATTGCAAAGCTTCAATACAGTTGAAGAAGATTATAGCTCAAATGGTATTGGTATTGATATTGCTAGCTTAATATCATTCCAAAAGCTAAATATAGGGTTTAAGGTAGAGGTGGGAAGGTATAATTGGAATCAAGAAGTTGATGGTGAGAATGTTCAGTATGAGGAAATTATACCTACTCGTATTATAAGTGGAATATCTTATTTCCCATTTAAATCTTTGCTAATTTTATTTCAGCATGAATTAATGGATGTAGATATTTATAATACCCATCGTTCAAGTTTTGGTTTGGAATATAATATCGATGAAAGTTCTATTCCTATTTTTATAAGATTAGGACTTAGACAAAATGAATGGATTCGTTCAGATTCTTCACCATTTATTAATTTGGATCCTTCCTTTGGAGCTGGAATCCAAGTAATTCTTATGAATAAATTTATAATGAATATAGATTACGGCTTATTGCTAGATAAAATAGGAGTAAGTAACCTTATTAGCGTATTAATAGAACTATGATTAAAATTTTAATATATATTATTTTTTTATCTTTCAATCTTCATGCCATAGGATTTGATGCTCTTAATATCCCTTCTGATTCAATGGATATGTCGTTATCTGGATCGGGAATTGCATCGCAGTATTTTGAAACAACTAATCCATCATCTAATATTAAGGAATCTTCTAAAATAGGATTTTCTGCAAATAAATGGATTGTAGATATTAAAGGTAATTCTTTTTATTATATTAATAATGGCTATAAACTTACGTATTCTAATTTTAAAATTGATGGTATTGAATTAAGAAATAATAGCCCATCAGATTCTCCTTTAGATTTCATTGAATCTAATTTTCTATCAATTGGACTGTCAAAAGGATATAGTTTTTCTAAAAAAATCAAATTTGGCGTAGGTATTAAATATCATTATAACCAACTATTCATTGATAANTCTTCNGCATTAACTTTTGATTTAGGTATGCAAAATCAATTGATGAATAATTTNCAGATTGGAATATTGATTAAAAATCTTGGTTTGAANAATATAGATATTCCAACAACCTATGGAGTTGGCTCATCTTATTATCTTAAAAATACTAAAACTGAATTTTTAGCAGATTATATTTACTCAACGCATTATAGTAGTGGAGTTAATTTAGGGCTAATACAAAGTATAAAGATAGTTACTTTAAATATTGGTTATTCCAAATTTTCTAATTTAAGAACTACTCTTTCTTCTGGATTTAAAATTAATCTCAATAAAAAATATAACCTTCTTTATTCACTNTTATCTATACAGAATTCTAATTTTGGTCTTGCACATTATTTTGGATTTGAAATTTCTTTATAGAAAAATAATTCTTGATTGAGGAATTGCTCAATTATTCTTAAGTTTAGTAGATAATAATTCCCCAATAAAGAGGTATGTTTATGTTTAATATATTAGTTGTTCTATTATTTACACTTAGTTTTTCTCAATCACTTTTTATATCAGAATATTCAGAAGGAAGTAGTTACAATAAATATGTAGAGATTTATAANCCTACAGATAGTGATATTGACTTATCAAATTATCAAATTTGGAAAATTTCAAATGGTGGAGATTGGGAGGAGGGTGCTGGAAATTCTCTTANCCTAGAAGGCTCAATTCAATCATATGGAGTTTTTGTCATATGCCATACCAGTGTTGATGAATCAATCATATCAATGTGTGATATTTTAAATGGCTCTCAATCGATGAATTTTAATGGTGACGATGCAGTTGGGCTAGCATTTAATCTAGAACTTATTGATCAAATAGGGGATGCNGGAGATGANCCAGGTAGTGGCTGGGAAGTTGCAGGAGTTTCAGATGCCACAAAAGATCATACATTGGTAAGAAAATCAAATATTATGATGGGAAATACAGATTGGGCTTCAAGTGCTGGTTTGTCAATGGAAGATTCAGAGTGGGAAGTTTATCCTCAAAATACTTTTAGTTTTCTAGGTTGGCATATTGATGGAGGGGGAAATATTATTACAGGGTGTACAGACCCTATTGCTACAAATTATAATCCAGATGCAACTTTAGATGATGGTAGTTGTGAATATCAAGCTTTAGAAGTATCAATCTATGATATCCAAGGTCAANCANATAGCTCTCCTTATATTGATCAAATTGTTTCAACCAGCGGTATNGTAACAGGTGTCTCATATAATGGCTTTTTTATCCAAGATGGAATGGCTGAGTGGTCTGGTATATGGGTATATGGGATGTCTGANAATTTATCNGTGGGAGATTTAATCATTGTTACAGGTTCAGTATTAGAATATAATGATTTAACNGAGATATCNGCTATGTCTGTTNCAGTTGAATCTTCTAATAATGCAACTCCTGCCCCTATTGTTTTAAATACGGGTGATATCGGAGAATCCTATGAATCTGTTTTAGTTAATGTCATGGGAGTAGCAACAACAAATCCAAATGAATATGGTGAATGGACTATTGATGATGGGAGTGGTGCGTTAGGGGTTGATGATAAATTNTTCGCAGAAGCTGATGATTTGATAGAAACTGGNAATCAGTATGTTGTTACNGGACCAGTTGATTTNACCTATGGAATTTATAAAATTCAACCTAGATCTGCAGAAGACGTNTATCAATTTNTCCAAGAAGGAATACCTGTTGCGAATGCTGGAGATGACCAGGCAGTCGATGTTTCTTCCTTGGTTACTCTTGATGGGACAAGCAGCTATGACTCTGATGGNATTTTGCTTGGATATAGTTGGAGTCAGGTTTCAGGCCCTATGGTTGATGTAGATAATTATGAGCAGTCTACTATTGTATTTACTGCTCCAGACGAGTTTTGTACTATTGAATTTTCTCTTCAAGTATATGATGATGAATTTAATTTTTCTTCCCTTGATTATGTAGTAATTACTGTTGGTTCGCTTGGAATATACGATATTCAATATACTGCAGATCAGGGAGAATATTGTTATGAAACAATGATGACGGGTTCAGAGGTGACTGTATCAGGNGTAGTTACGCANGTNAGATCTACNGGGCAATTTTTNCTTCAAGACCCAGATTATGATACTTGGAGTGGTATTTATGTTTATGATACTACAGTGCAACCCATGGTTGGTGATGAATTAATTTTATCTGCGTCAGTTAATGAATATTATAGCCTTACACAGTTATTAGATGTAACCTCTTCTAGTGTTATTTCTTCCGGGAATAGTCTTGATCCTATATTGCTTAGTGCCGAAGATATAGGAATTGAATGTTCTATGTCTGGAGAATCTTATGAAAGTATGTTAGTAACATTAGCAGATATAACCTTTGATTCTGTTGATGAGTATGGAAATTGGACAATAAGTGATATATCTGGGTCAACAATGGTTGATGATTATTATTTTGATGATTCTCTTGGCTCTTGGCCTACTTTATCTGCAGGTGATACATATGATTGTTTAAGTGGTGTTGTAAGCTATAGCTATTCTGAATTTAAGGTCTACCCACGTAATATAAACGATTTTGAATGCTTATCAAATGATTGCCTATCAGATGGAGATGTTAATTTTGATAATAATACAGATGTTNTAGATATAGTTTCAATTGTTGGNTATATACTGGGTAATAATACTTTTACTGATGACCAGTTATGTACTTCTGATGTTAATCAAGATGANAATGTAGATGTATTAGATATCGTATTAGTTGTAAGTACTATTTTGGG
The DNA here is from genome assembly GCA_002703645.1 of Fidelibacterota bacterium. Lineage (GTDB taxonomy): Bacteria > Fidelibacterota > Marinisomatia > SCGC-AAA003-L08 > D37C17 > TMED161. The sequence goes on from NZUX01000021.1 coordinate 19,582, forward strand.
AAATATTTAGTTAGTTGAAAAAAATAAACATACTATCATTCCTTATTATAGTATTAGGATTTAGCTTTTCTTCTTCTGATCATCTAATATTTAATAGAATAACTATTATCCCAGACAATGCAGAGTTTGTTAGCATTTATAATCCTACAGAGCAAACTATAAATTTGTCAGATTATTATATTACTGACAATTCATCATCAATTGACTATTATAATTTACCTGAAGATACTAATAGTGGTGCTATTGATAATTGGAGTGTAACCCCGTTTCATTTTATTGCGAGATTTCCGTCAGGAGTTACTATTGAGCCTTCTGAATCTTTAATCCTAAGTTTCCATACAGATGAAATTTTCAATTCATATTATGGTTACTCTCCAGATTTATCTTTATTTGAAGATATGCTAGATTTAAATGGAAGTGGTACAATTTCTTGTGATGCTGATGCATGTCCAGCTCTTAATTTAATTGATGATTCGCAAGAGGCGCTTTTATTGTTTTACTGGGATCAGCAGTCTAATACAGTTAAAGATGTAGACTATTTTATTTGGGGTGGTGATAATAATGCTATTGATAAGACTGGGATAGGTGAATATCTTAGTGATACACCTATTGAAAATCAAGAATATCAAAGTAGCCATGAAGAAGGCTATACATTTATTAGAACTGACCTTTCTGAAGGTTCTGAAATCAGTAGTTTAGGCAATGGTATCACAGGAGATGATGAGACTAGTGAAAATTTAAATAGTACTTGGATGGTATTAGAATCACCTGAGCTTGGATGTACTGATTCATCTGCAGTGAATTATGATCAAAATGCAACGATTGATGATGGATCGTGCGAATTTCCTGATATAGGTAATGAGGTAACCATCGAACAAATTATTAATAATTGTGATGAAGCAGCAGGAGATTCTCTGCCTTGTGATGGGAAGTATGATTTAAGTTCACAAAGCGCATCACAGTGTCCTTTCTATGAGCAGCAGATTACAACTACGGGGATTATTATAGATTACTTTGATATTACACCATTTAATGGCCCTCATTCATT
>NZUX01000022.1 GCA_002703645.1 Fidelibacterota bacterium
AAACTAATTTTAATCTAGCCTTTATGGTTTAAGTCAGGATATTTCTATAATGATACAAATTATCTTCTTTTGTTTTTCTCTATTGATGGCTCATGGTGGAAGTGATGAAAATCATAATCACGATCACAATCATAATCATAATCATTTTAATGATATATCGTTAAACACGGGATCTATTCAAGGAATTGTAATAAATAGTACCACTAAAGAGATAATTCCAGTAGCAATGATAGAAGTTTATGAATCAAAAACAGAAAAATTAGTACAAAGTGGAATTACAGATGATGATGGATTTTTTAATATTACTGGTTTAAAGGTTGGAGGCTACTTTATAACAATTGGATTTATTGGCTATGAAACTTTTATCAAAAAAGATATATATATTAATCCAGAATCCGGCATGATAAAAGATTTAGGTACATTATCATTAATTGTTAAAGCTATTCAGGCTGAGCAGATTAGCGTAATTGATGATACTCCAACCATTGAATTTGAAACTGATAAATTAGTATATACCCCATCAGAAGATATTCTCGCAACAGGAGGGTCTGCTGAAGATGTTCTAAATGAAGTGCCAATGGTACTTGTTGATCAAGATGGCGCTGTTTCTTTAAAAGGTAGTTCAAATGTTAAAATATTAGTTAATGGTCGAGAAAATAGAATTGGTGAGGGTGGTAATGATGTTGATGATATTCCCGCTGATCAAATTGAACAAGTTGAAGTAATTACATCTCCATCTGCTAAATATGATCCAGAAGGAATGGCTGGTATAATAAATATTATCCTTAAAAAAAATAGTGACATTGGATTTAACGCTGAAATAAAAGTATTTTCAGAAAATAATAAAAATCATGGATTTAATGAAATGGGTGGAATATCACTCAACGGAAACTATAAGAAAAATAAATATAATCTATATGGATCTTATTCAAATAAAATACGCTATCGTGATCGTGAAGGATATAGAAAATCCATTACAACTTACACGGATAGTATGGATATACTTCCAGATTTAACTGATGAAATTCATTTTAGTTGGATATCACAAAAAAAGAAAAATAATCAAGTACTCAGATTAGGGACTGATTATTATTTAGATCAACAAACTACTCTAAATATTGAAACTAGATATAATTCTTATTATTCAGATGAAGTAAGCACGGATACAACCTTTTTACCTGANCCTTCAATTAAAACTCATTCTGAGATAGAGCCAAAGGGAAATTATGAAGTTGGNATCTCTTTAGCTATGGATAAAACATTTGAAAATCCTGNTCAGACATTATCAGTTTTTTACTCATTTGATAGACANCCTATTGATGAAGAATATGATATTAGCCAAAAAGGAGATTTAGAAGATAGATCCGATGTTTNTAGTACTCTTCAATCTCAAGAATTTAAATTCTCATATACTTATCCAATTAATGAAAAATCCAAGATTGATATAGGGACTGATTTTGACCAAACAGATAATGAGGAGGAAATGAATTACAATCTTCATACNGCTAATAGTCAGAATCGTGATCAGNANGGACCTCATATAGGTGGAATTAATATATATAAATATAAAAGAAATATTTTTGGTAGTTTTCTAGAATATAATGCTGAATTAAATGATAAATGGAGTATTAAACCTGGGATTAGGTTTGAATTCGTAGATAGAAATATTCAGTTTTATAGTAATCCAAATGATATTTATTGTGGAGGAACTGCTTATGATTCGTTTGATGAGTGCATGCAATCTTGCGAACAAATATGTCAATTAACACAAAATCCAACNGATGAACTTGGAGCCTATGCACAAATATTAGCAGAAAATAATAATACTGATATTGACGAAGATTACACAAGTGNTTACCCAAGCTTTCATNTTACTTACAATATAGATAAACTAAAAAGTNTTCAATTTGCAATNAGNTCTAGAGTTGAAAGNCCAGGAGGTGGACATCATGGAGGATCAAGACAAATTAGACCTTTCCCTAGAGATATTCATTCAAATAATTTTCTATTTTTAGGTAATCCAAAATTAGAACCCGAATATTCTACCAATTATGAAATTTCATATAAATCNACNATTATGACAAAGTCAAATCAATGGATGGGAATTTTTTCAACNAATATTTATTATGAACATGTTCGAGATAAAATTGAGTGGTATAGTAGCAACAAATATGAGGATTTTGATGTATTAACATTTAGAAATGCTGATAATGGTAAAGGNTATGGATTGGAGTTATTCTTAATGCTATTTGGNCAAACTATTGGTGGANGNTTTTGGTATAATGAAATTCAAGATGGATCTGATGATGCNGAGTTGAATGGATTNACTNAAGGATTTAATAGTTATGGTAAAATTAATTTACCTGAGAAATATATAAAATATTTTGGTTTTCAATTTGGATACTACTACATGAAAATGTCCGATCCATACGGTAGCATGTTTGGTGATAATGGTAGNATNTGGGCAAATTTAGGATTTTCTAAATCGCTACTTCAAAAAAAGGCAAAATTATCATTTAAAATAGATAATATCTTTGATAGTGGCGGTTTTTCTATGAATAGAACAAAGCCANTNNTCTCTGGGATTGATTATATTCCTAATGGTTATAATGGGGGTTCTGAATATACTGATATGCTAAGTTCTAGAAATGGTCGGACCTACTCAATTACCTTTCAATATAGTTTCGGTAATATGGAGCGAGATAAGAGGTTCCGTGATAACAATAGATCTGGTGGTGGTGGAATGGATATGGGAATGTAGATTGAATTAAAGAAATTCTATCCATTAAAACTCTTATCTAATCNATNAAACTTCCAGAAATAATTATACTCAAAAGTATTATTACATCATTAATCGATATCTCTCCATTTTGATCCATATCTGACTGACTAATCTCAATTTCACTAGATGAGTCTAATATAAAATTAACAATAATAATTAAATCNAGAATATCTGTATTGTAATCATTATTAGAATCGCCTAGTATTCCAGAATCTTGAACAAGNTAGTCTAAAGAATACTTAAATGATTTAGATATACTATTATGGCCAAGCTCACTATGGTTATACTCCCAAACAGTATGTCCATTATCACTAATCTCAAATATTTTCATTTCTGTGGCAACAGTTATGAGAGTATTACCATTAGGTAATCTCCTTGTACCAGACATAAAAGGGGAAAATGAATTTGAAACAAATGACCAATAAGGGACTGATGGTCCAAATGGATCTATATTATTTAATAAATAATTTCCATTAGAGTCCATAGGGGGATTGATTTCTATTATAGAAGATTGAACTCCATAGCCTCCACCAAATCCACTAGTAGCTCCATTATTAAAAATAATAATATTACCAGCTCCAGGAGATCCAAANTCTATCCAATTTGCATCATGCTGACCAGTAAAAANTTTATCATCTATCGTTCCACGACCATAATTCATAGGATTACCCCATCTATAAAGNATATCTCCNCCCATNCCACTATTACCNCCAGAATGNCCAGNGGCTTCTTCAGTGGTAGTGCTATGATCAATAACATATATTTCATTTAAATTTCTAGATGATAGAATAATTTGNTCAAGNTCTTCATTGTAATCTACTGAGTTTATATGAGTCCAATCAGCATACCCTAAAGCTAAAAGAGGCATCTCACCTATATTAATATTAATTCTCTCAGGATGTTCTGATATAACTCCATAATTTGGAAGATTTGGATCTACATCTTGAATTATATGATCCCAAAAANGCCACTCCCATACTATATTAGCACTATCTGAACCAACNGGTTCAATTTCAATAATTTCATCAGGCCACATCTCTCCTTCAACATTCTGACGTCCAGAATTTAAAACCTCTAAATAAGTTTTTCTATCCCATGCAACTAATAAAATATTACCATTAGGCATAGGTTCAATATCATGATGCTGTAGATGGTTTTCATCTGAATATTCATATTCCCAAATAATTTCTCCATCCCAATTATAATGAATAATTTTTCCTCCATAAGCTGAACCTACCATAAATGGATTATCAGCTTTAAAAGGACAAATTAAGGTACTATCCGGTAAAAGATANGGTGCTGTAGCAGCACATTTATCATGCTGCCATTGATTGATAATATTACCATCATTATCAATTAATCTTGTATAATTTTCGCCACCNCCAGTTGGACCTTCGGTTAAAGGATTNAANAGGGTATATCCTTCAAATGGGTTTTGAGAAANAGAAAACTGAATTAATAATAAAAATAAAATAGCATTAAACATTATAACTGAACTCCTAAAGATAAATATATATTATCCCCATATTTAGAAAATGATAGCATTCTATTATTATAATTTTTTGTAAATATTAAATTCCCTAAAATACCTATTGAAGCACCAGCAACCACATCTTCCCAAAAATGTTTATCTGCATATACTCTACTGTAGCCCACAAAAGATGCCATGAGAAAACTGGGGATACCATATTTATATCCATATTTTTTTTGAATAAACATAGCTCCTGAAAATGCTGCAGTAGTATGCCCAGAAGGGAAGGAATTATTACCCCTTCCATTAGGTCTTTCTTTATCAATGGTATATTTAAGAAAATATGTTAAAGATATAGAAGATAAATATGACTTCCAAAACTGACTTCTACCATCTTTATCATCCAATATATATGTTGAACCAAGTGCCATNACTGGAAGGGCTACTTGAAGAATATCGCCAGCAGTTTCAACTTGATTTACTATTTGGCTATTTGAATTTTCTGANGCATGAATNCTAGNTGTTACAATAGTAANGAAAAATAGAATTTTAAAAAAAGAATGAGNGCCTTGCATTATTTTTTAAGAAAGAATATTATTTATAATTGAAACTACATCTAATATATCTACTGTTCCATCTTGATTTATATCAGATAATAAAATCTGCTGATTAGAAAAATCTTGATAATTAAGCACGTAATTCACAATCAAAACCACATCTAAAATATTAATTTCACTATCAAAATTGACATCTCCCAAAGAATCCTCATTATCTCCAAGAGCTAAATTTTCATCTCCTTCATTGTATGGCACATAAGATATTGGTAAATAAAACATTTCATCCGTTGTATCATCTCCCCAGAATACATATTGAGGTGGATTGTTGGGGTTATTAGGATTATTAGATGTGTTATCATAAACTGCTTTTGCATGAACAGTTGATCCAGCAGGAATATGAAGCATATATTCTGGATAGTAAAAATTTTGCCAATCAAAATCCCAATTATTAATTTTAATAAATGGGATGGTATCATTTAACGATGTTACTGCAAATACTTCCCATGATTGGCCAAGTAAATGAGCATGTGGGAAAAAACTAACAACACTTATATCACTAGGAACATATACTGTTTCNTNAATTTCAGTAATNTGATGCGGTGGNAGAACAAAAGATGTNTTAATCATTGTAAATGATTCAACTTCTCTATCNACTGAATTATTTTCTGCCATAAAAATATTGATTTGTGATANATCNTCCATNTCATCTAATACTGGAGCATAATGCATTTGCACNACTAAATCCCAACCNGCAGGAATCCTCTGAGCTAAACCATGTTTCCATTTATTTGGCTTTGTNCCTGGAGCATATCCACCAAGNAAATCAGTCATAACAGGNACTCTAAAATCTCCATANCAATCATAGCCATACTGNTCATCNTCTGATTCTAGNTCATCTGCACTNCCNGGTGGTATTGCAACGACTANCGTATGNTGAACAGCCTCATTATTNCCAGGNCTTACCTCCATTGCNGTAATGTATAAAACTTCATTAGAAATTGNTTCAAAAACAAAACATCTATAATAATCTTCATAATNACCTTCTATAAAGGTACTCTCTTCCATNGTTAAAATATAANCTGGCTCCCCAATAGCNGAACCTTCTGGAAATTCAGGTATTGGATNTTCTAAAGTAGNNTCACCTTGNGTNGCNCCTTGATCAACCCAATCTGAAAAAACTTGTACTTGNTCATCAGTCAAAAATCTTTCTGANACTAAAGAACTATATTCTCTATCAGGNTGCCANGGTGGCATCATTGGTTGACCATGNCTATANTCTTCTGGNGTTGATATTGCAGATAATATCCAATTTCTATTATTATATACNTCAGAAAAATTTGTNAGATTTAAAAAAGCACCTATNTCACCTTNTCTNTGACATTCAGTNCAATTCTGATAAATGATNGGCGATATATCTTCACTGAAATTAATTGCAAATNNNATGCTAAAAANAAANNANATGAATATGCATTTAACTAGTATTATAAATCTATTTTTCATAATATTNCCNTTATACATTATAAATTTAATCTATTTTTAATTTATAGACATTATATTTCTTAAGAGGATAANATGAAGAAAATTCAAGAATTTATTTTAATACTACTGGTTGGGGGCTTTATATACATGATAATTAATAATTCAAATAATTCAATACCAAAAATTCCATTAAAAGATTTTTTTAGAAATCCTGAAAAATCATCTTTTCAATTATCTCCTGATGGATCTCATATAGCATTAATGAAACCATGGAAAGATGGGAATAGAATGATGAATGTATATATAAGAAAAATGGATTCTAATGAAGAAATACGTATTACTAATGCTTCAGATAGAAGCATTTATGGTTATTTTTGGCTTAACAATAATAGAATAGCATATATACAAGATAAAGGAGGAGATGAAAATATCCATATTTACGCTGTTAATATAGATGGGACAAATGATATGGATTTAACTCCATTTGAAAATATTCAGGCAAGAATTGAAGATGATTTAGAAAATGATCCTGATTATATGTTAGTAAGTTTAAATAAGAGAGATCCGAGAATACATGATGTATATAGGTTAAATATTAATGATGGAACACTTACTCTTATTGCAGAAAATCCAGGAAATATAATGGGCTGGATGACAGATAATGATGGTAAGCTTAGAATAGCAACAACCTCTGATGGTGTTAATACTAGCTTATTATACAGAGATAGTGAAGAGCAAAGCTTTAAATCTATCTTAACGACTAATTTCAAAGAATCTGTATCTCCTCTTTATTTTACATTTGATAATAAGTCTCTTTATGTTTCATCTAATAGAGGGAGAGATAAAAGTGCTATATATAAATTTGATTTAAATACAGCAAAAGAAACAGATTTAATTTTTGAACATAGTGAAGTAGATGTCTATGGATTAATGAGATCTGAAAAAAGAAAAATTATAACAGGCGTAACATACACTACTGATAAAAGACAAATAGAATTCTTTGATAAATGGAGAGAAAATCTTCAAAAAAAATTAGAGAAAAAATTACCTGGAGTAGAGGTTGCAATGGTTGATTTAAGTAAAGATGAAACTAAAGCCATTATAATATCATATAGTGATAAATCAAGAGGAACCTACTATTATTATGATATAGAAAATGATATCTTATCTGAATTAGCTGAATTAAGCCCCTGGATTAATGAAAATTATATGTCAGAGATGAAACCTATATCTTATCAATCACGAGATGGGCTAACTATCCATGGTTACCTTACACTACCTGTAAATAGTGATGGAAAAAAATTACCTGTCATTATAAATCCTCATGGTGGACCTTGGGCTCGAGATTACTGGGGATTTAATTCTGAAGTTCAATTTTTTGCAAATAGAGGGTATGCTGTTCTACAGATGAATTTTAGGGGTAGTGTAGGATATGGAAGAGAATTTTGGGAAATAAGCTTCAAAGAATGGGGAAAAACCATGCAAGATGACATTACAGATGGAGTTAACTGGCTTATTGAAGAAGGAATAGCTGATAAAAATAAAATAGCGATATACGGTGCATCTTATGGAGGGTATGCAACACTGGCAGGCTTAGCTTTTACTCCTGACTTATATGCTTGTGGGGTTGATTATGTTGGAGTATCAAATATTTTTACGCTACTCGAAACTCTCCCACCCTACTGGGAACTAGGGCGTCAAATGATGTATGAAATGATTGGTAACCCTGAAACTGAAAAAGAATTACTAAAAGCAGCATCTCCTTTATTTCATGCTGATAAAATTAAAGCTCCTTTATTCATAGCTCAAGGAGCAAATGATCCTAGAGTTAAAAAATCAGAATCAGATCAAATAGTAGAAGCCTTAAAAAATAGAGGAATTGATGTCCCCTATATGGTTAAAGATAATGAGGGGCATGGATTTTCTAATGAGGAAAATAAATTTGAATTTTATGAAGCTATGGAAAAATTCTTAAAACAACATCTTAAAAATTAATCAAGTTTGGGGATAGGTTTCAATCCAGATAGCATATCAAATGCTTCGGATAAACCCCTACTTGTAAAATTTAGTAATCTCATATTTTCATCTAGTAAATTAATACATGGATAACCGGTCGGCTTAATCCATTGATGAATATCTGCATATTCATCGGCAAGAACTGGAATTTTATGATTTGGATACTTTTCATGCCAATCCGTAACTGTATCATAGCCAGCATTATTTCTTAAATCATCTTGAAATAAAATAGTAATGAAAATTATTTGTCCCTTATCAATTTTTTCCTTTATAATTTCGTATTCTTTTTTCCACCATCTATTATTAGCTATAGTTGAATTATCACCAGTTGATAACCAATTCGATAAATCTCGACATGGTCCACACCAAGAAGCTCCAAATTCAATAGCTATAATTTTACCTTGCATTGAAAAGTCATAGATATCAACAGATTCTCCATATTGATCAACTGCTATAAATCGAGGAAAAGTATCACCAGGCTTTGGCGTGCAATAATATGCTCCCTTTACACTCCTTTTACAATTTTGATTAATACAATCCTTATTAGATTCACAACCACAACTAATATCAAAAGGACAATGAATTGGAATCTCTGACCCTTTTATTGAATCTTTATTCATATTAAAAGGCCAATAGCCATAATAATATCGACTCTCAATATTATCTGGGTCTGTACCTAATTCAAGTTCAAGCTTATCAGAATAGCCATCTCCATCACTATCAATAGGAAAAATAATAGCAAGACTAAAAAATATAAAAATTATAACTCTATTTATTACCATAACCTTATTTTATAATAAATAAATTTTTTATAATACTAATTTATTATATTATCACATGGGGCACGAAATTGCACGTATTATGCTTAAATCTTATTGATTCTAAAGTAGGTTTTCAAGATGATAATGTTTGTCTCTTAAAACATTGCCTAAATTACGATAAGTAAAAAGTCCTTATATCCACTGATATAGAATATTATGAAATGAGTTTAGAGAAGCTTAATCATTTAAAATAATATTAATACAAGTAATAATATCTAATATATCAATAGTTGCATCTTCATTAATATCACCTGCAATAACTTGATAATCACTTGGATTAAGCTCTGATAAGGATATACCTATTAAAATAATAATATCTTGAATATTTATAATGCTATCTTCATTTAAATCTCCTAAAACAATATCAATATTTTCATCAATTATAAAATCCCAAATTCCACGGCCATATGTTCCAAAACGAACAGTATTAATATCAGATATAAATTCAACAGTCCAGTAAGTTTGATCTGGACCTTCAACTCCTAAGATATCTTCCCAACTACCATCTTCCATTGAAAATGCAAATGCTCCTACAGCTGTAGCTGCAAAAATAAAACTTTCTTGATCAGTTGAGGCTAAATCATAAACAAGAGTATTGGGCATCCCTTGACTCATATTTTCAAATGAATCTCCATGATTATGGGTAATAAAGACTGGAGGATTAGAATACCCACTTCCTGCAATGATAACTCGACCTAATTCTGTTTTTGATGGAAGAATTTTTGAACCATAAAAATAATGTGATTCTGGACCTGTAAAACCAGATGACATTAGCCAATTAATACCGCCATCACTACTATAATAAAACTTTCCATTATATGTTAGAGCATATCGATGTGAAGGGTCTATAGGAGAATAGGCAATAGCCGTTACAGTTGAGTTGAAACTATATAATCCTTGATTTGCCGTAATACTATTTCCAGATCTAGTTAATTTTAAAATATGGTTACCCCCAGATAGCCCTCCACCTGCAAGATAAACTGAGGAAGGATCATAAGGATCTTCCATTAATGGCGGCATCCATAGATGTCCATCCATTTGAAAATCCCATGTGATACCACTTGAGTTAATAGATGCATTAGGATAATACATTGCAAATCCAGGATAAACAGTCCATAGGCTATTTCCATTATCACTTGATACTATATGTCCATAGTCACCGCTAATAACTTGCTCAAAATCATATACACTACTAGTATAATCAATACTTCGTTGAAATCCTTGATCTTGACTGCCTGCAAATATCTGATAAGGAGGTTCTCGTTTTGTATAAGTTGAATAATACTGACTTACCCCAAGACCATTTAATGATAAATTTTCAACCTCATTAATCATATTATCTGATATATATAATCCACCATCAGTGCTAATAAATGTAATTTCATTACCCTGATTATTTTTTATAAATTTAATTTCTGGAATATCAGCATGTAAATAGATAGATGGATTTTCATAATATTCCCACCAATTATTAACTCTTTCCCAATTATTTCCAGAATTTAGAGATCGAAAAAGATCTATTCCTCCAATTGCTAGTATATTTTGATTATCATAGGATCCACTAAAACTATTTCTAAAAAAAGTATATGATGGTAATTCTCCTTTATCAGTCCATATAGTACCACCATTATTAGAAAAATATAGCCTATCACCAATTTTAGTATAAAAATGGAATGAGCCATTATTCTGGCTATCTTTCCCTGCAGTTAAAATATTCTCACCTTGGTTTAATGGCCCAGCTGATCCTATATATGACATAGAATTATTTAATATTGATATTGAATATAATTCACCATTTTTTAAGAAAAATAAATCTGATGGAGAGTATCTATCAATCCAAATATCATAAGCTCTTTCGCTTAAAAGCGATGTTGAATAAATTTGATAAAAATTTTCCCCCAAATCATCTGATCTAAAAATTCTTGCAACAGATCCATTAGACCACTCTTTAGTTAAAACAAAAATAGTTGGTGTTACTTGATTATCAAAATAGCTTACAACTGATCTGTAAATTTCTCCCCAGGATGCTACATTCTCTAATCCAGATGATTGATTTATGGTAAAACCCTGATTATCAGAATAATAGAATTTATTTCCACCACTTATTAATAATCGATTATTAATATCACTGCTCGATACTAATCGTATCATGTTAATATTATTAATTTGCATATAATCATTAGCTGATACCCAGCCTGTACCACTTAGTGAGCCTATCCAAATATTTCCCCCAGATGAACCACAATATATTATTCCTTCATCAAAATCAACCTCAATGGTGTGTACACGTCCTGCAAGATTATTACTTCCTCGTTCTTCCCATACTCCTTGAAGATCGCGATTAAAAAATGTTTCTGAGTAATCATTTAGTATACTTTGTTCTAATCGGTTTCTATATTCTGTTGATTTAATAAATCTTGAATTCCTATAATCTTGATTCATTTTAGCCCAATCAGTATCCGAGGATGATTTATGCATCATTTCAAAATATTCTTTTCGGTGTTTTTTATATATTTTTCTATCTTTTTTTTGTTCTATGTATTCTGCAGGACTAGGTAAATATTCATCTCTAAATTCTATTTTCGTTATAAGAAATAATGTAATCAAAACTGAAAAAAATAGGATAAAAAAAGAATTATTCATCATCTACACTATTTTTATTGCTGTTAAACTTCTTAATTATTGTATTACCTTTTGACTTGATTTTATCCAACCAATTATAATCAGCTGATTTTAAGTGTGTATTAAAAAATCCTAAAACAGCCGTATTTGTAATATCTAGAATTTCATCACTATCTAAATCGCTAGACAACTTAAAAGATGAAGAAAGTTTAGATAAATGAGGAGAATCAGTAAAATCGTAATGATGCGCTCCTTTTAAGCTAAGTTTGTATCCAATAGATTTTTTTGATTCCAATATTTTATCTAATATTTCATAATTCACTGCTTCATCCCACGCAACTTGACCTAAATGCAGAAAAGGTTTGGACAAGCCTTTTTCATAAATATCAGGATGGATAGGAACATACCAACCATCTAAACTTAAACAAGATTTAATCCGTGAATCTAATATAGTAACGGCAAGGCTTGTTCCTCCACCAAATGAATGACCAAAAATTCCAAGATTATCTATATCCATAATGTTAGAAAAATTTGATTCAATCTCTCCTGTTTTTAATTTTTCTATCTGATCAATTAGAAATCTCATATCGGAAATTCTTGTATTAATTTGAGGAATAAAAACTTCATAAAACTCTTCAGCTTCACAGCCATAACAATATTGCTCTGCAGGAGATATTGTTCTTCCATCTGGGAATATTGTAAGTACTGCATCATAAGTATGATCTACAGAAAAAACAATATACCCATTACTTACAAGCTCTTGAATTTGCGTTGTATTTTGAGATCTAAATCCTTCAAATCCATGAGAAAAAATAATAACAGGGAAATCACCTTCCTTTAAAGGTTTAGCATTCAAAAATGAATCGGTATCTACACGATCAATCGCTTTAGCAATAAATTTAGGAACATCAAATTTATCAATTATTGCATTAGTACGAATAGATGGATGGTCTATCCATCCTGTAGAAACATCACTTTCTTCATTAGAAGGATACCAAACTTGAATAACTAATTCTCTTTTATCTCCTTTAATATCTGTAAACCATTCTTCTCTATCATTATCAACCCAATAAAAAATCTGAGTTCCAACTTTATAATTTCCTGTCGGAGGTTTAATATCATTTAATGGAATAACTCTTGAAGCTACAAATGAACAACTAGAAAATAAAATAATAGAACAGGTTAACAAAATTAGCTTATAGATTTGAATCATAACTTAATCCCTAACTTATTATAAATGAAACTTAATAGCCATGCAGGACCAATAAGTAAAAATTGTAAATCTTCAAAAAATGAAGGTTTCTTCCCTTCAATTTTATGTCCTATAAATTGACCTATCCATGCAATAATAAAAATTATTAGAGATAATCTCCAAACCTCAGAATCATAATATCTTATATAGCTAATGAGATACAACATACTAAATGCAATTAACATCATGCCAATAGATAATGTTAATGATAGTCTTAAATAAAAAATTACAGAAAAAATTAAGAATAAAATGGTCCAATTAAGTGTTATTGGCTCTGAACCAATATGAAATAATATGAGTTTATTTGTAAAAAATGGAATTTGACCAATTAATGCTAATAAGCTAAGCATAATTAAGGGAACGCAAATCCAGTGAATTGCTTTATTAATCGGATTTTGATGACTTTCACCATATTCATCTATCCATTGTTCTATAGGCTTCATATTATATCTCTTTTATTTAGGATGGTTTAGCAGGAAATTTTTGTTGATATAACTCTAATATTTCTCTTGATAGATATGGAGGATATTGACCGTTCCTTTTAATTTTAATTTTATCACAAACCTGATACCATTCTTTTTCTGTAGTAGTGGATTTTAAATCTTTTTTTTCATCTCTTGTTAATGCCATCGTTTCAATCATTTTATAATCCTTAAATTGATTTAAATATTTACTTACCATAAATTTACATTATAATCTAAAAATAAATTAAATTATTTCAATCGTTAAAGGAAATATCATGAATCTAGAAGAACAAATTAAAAGTGACATAAAAGATAATTCAATTATGCTTTATATGAAAGGTACCAAGCTAATGCCAATGTGTGGATTTTCTGCTACTATTGTTAATATACTAAATGCTTATGGTGTAGAGTATGAAGCAGTAAATGTTTTAGAAGATCCAGAAATAAGAATCAAATTATCTGAATATTCTGATTGGCCAACAATTCCACAATTATTTGTAAATGGAGAATTAATAGGTGGTTGTGATATAGCAATGGAGCTCCATAAAAATGGAGAATTAAAAAATATTTTTGATAAAGTATCTAAATAAGAATATCTAGAGATTTATTTATCTTAGATATAAAATTATCAATCTCATCTAATGTATTATAAAAAGAAAGACTTATTCTATTAGATGATGAAATTCCTATAGTATCCATTAATGGCTGAGCACAGTGGTGTCCAGACCTTATAGCAACTTTCATTTCATCAAGAACTTTAGTTAAATCATACGAATGTATATTATCTATATTAAATGCTATTGTGGGTCCTTTATTTTTATTAGGACTATAAATTTTTATACCTTTTATATCTAATAACTGGTTCTCCGCTCGTTTAATTAACTTATTCTCATATTCAAATATATTAGAAACCCCCAATTCTTGAATATATTTTATAGCTTCTTTAAGAGCAATTACTTCAGAAATTGGAGGAGTTCCCGCTTCAAATCTCCATGGTAGATGATTTAGTGTAAATCCTGTATTTGTAACTTCTTTAATCATTTCTCCGCCACCTACGATAGGTTGCATTTGATTTAAAACATCTAATTTGCTATATAAAACCCCAACACCTGTAGGGCCATAAATTTTATGACCTGAAAAAACAAAAAAATCACAATCTAAATCAATAACATTAATTTCCTGATGAGCAACACTCTGAGCTCCATCAATAAGAACTAATGCTCCTTTTTCATGCGCCTTTTTAATAATAGTTTTAATAGGATTAATAGTTCCAAGTACATTGGATTGGTGTACTATAGAAATTAATTTTGTTTTAGAAGTTATTAATTGATCTATATGACTTAAATCAAGTTCACCATTATCTGCAATCGGAATAAAATCAATATTTAAACCTAAATTTTTAGCAATCATATGCCATGGTACAATATTACTATGATGTTCCATTTGACTTAAAAGAATATGATCGCCACTAGATAAATGATGTTTACCCCAACCATGAGCTACAAGATTTATTGATTCTGTAGCTCCACTAGTAAAAATAATAGATTCTCTATTTTTAGATCCTATAAAATCTTTTACTACATCTCTAGTTAATTCAAATTCATGAGTTGCTTTTTCTGCTATTTTATAAATTCCTCTATGTACGTTTGAATTATAATAAGAATAATATTTACTAATAGATTCGATAACACTATTAGGCTTATGAGTTGTGGCAGCATTATCAAAGTAAATCATATCTGGATTATGATTAAAAAATGGAAAATCTTGTCTTATTTTTTTTATATTTTTCATCATAATAAAATTCTAAAGGTTAAAACATTCCAAGTTTCAATCTAGCATCTTCACTCATCATTGATTTATCCCACACTGGATCCCATACTACCTCTACAAGAACTTCTTTGACACCTGGTAATTCACTTACTTTATTATCTACATCTTGAGCTATAGATGGTCCCATTCCACATCCAGGTGCAGTAAGTGTCATTTTTATATTTAAACTATATCCATCTTTTTTATTCCCTTTTTTTGAAAGATCATATATTAATCCGAGATCAACAATGTTAACAGGAATTTCAGGATCATAACATGTTCTAAGCTGCTCCCAAACCAATTCTTCACTATACTCTCCATTATTAATATTAATAGACTCTGTTATACTATTATCAATATTTTTACCAATGGCGTCAGCATTTTTACCTGATAGTTTGACAAGATTTCCATTTACATAAAGCGTAAAATCTCCCCCTAAAGCTTGAGTGATTCGTACTAAGGTACCTTTAACCAATTTAATTTCATCACCTGAAGGAATTAAGGTGGCATCACAATCTCTTAATATTTTAATTGGGGCTTCCATCTAATTAATTCTTTCCTTTAATGTTTGTACAGCACTTAAAAAACCATTAGTTCTTTGACTTGTTATTTTTCCATCAAGACCAATAGAGTGTAAAATATCTATTGCATTTATGCTGCTAATATAATCTTTAGATTGATTATTTATTGATAAACAAAGAATATATAAAAGGCCACTAACAATATGTGAATCTGAATCTGTTTTGATATAATATTCATCATCACATAATTGAGAAACTATAATCCAAGCTTTTGAAGTGCATCCGCTAATAATATTATCATTAGTTTTTTCTTGATCTGACATATTGTGAGATTTTTTACCAATATCAATCAAATATGAAATCATATCAAGAGAATCTGAAAGCAATTGAAATGTTTCTTTAATTTCAGATAATTTCTTAGCGTTTTCTTCGATACTCACAATGCTTACCTAAATCCACTTTTTAATTTTTTCATCAAGAGATAAAATATCTGAATTAAAAGATGAAATAAGTTTGCTAATAAAGCCGTGAATCAATATAGCCTTAGCTTTATTAAGACTAATACCTCTAGAACGCAAATAAAATAGCGCTTCTTTATCTAAATTCCCAGTTGTAGAACCATGTGCACACTTTACATCTTCACAGTTAATTTCAAGCTGAGGATTAGATTGAATTTCTGCTTTTTCTGAAAGCAATAAATTATTATTGTTGAGTCTTGAATCTGTGCCTGCAGATTCTTTTTCAACTAAAATCTTTCCATTAAAAATTCCAATTGAGGTATCTTTTAATAAGCTTTTACAATTAAAGTTATTAAAAGAATTACCTCTATTATGATTTATATTTACATGATAATCAATATGATTGTTTGTATTTCCCAACATTAAAACTCCAAAATTATTATCACAACCCTCCCCATCTATTCCAATTTCAATATTAGATCTATACATTTCACATCCAAAAACAGTCGATAAGAAATTTATTTTACTATTATCACATTGAGAGAAACTGATAGAATTAATAATCTGTTGATTTTTCAAATCAGAAAGTTCAAAAATATTTAAATTTGATAAATCTTCACAGTAAAACTCCATAACTGAATTTATTGCACATCTAGAACTATCACTTATATTCTGTATATAAATTGATGCTTTACTATTTCTTTTTGAATGAATATAAACCCTAGGGAACGTAATTATATTGTTTTCAAGATTAGAAGAAATATTAATTATATTTATAGGTAAATCAATGATTTCATTTTCATTAATAACAATGTGAACAGCATCAATGAACGAAGAGGTGTTGTGAGCTAAAACTCCATTATTATTAAAATTAGATATCTGTAAAAACTTTTCTGCAGGCACAGACAAATTAAGGATGTCTTCATAATTTGATATACTGACTCCACTTATCTTAATATCTTTATTAATTAATTGACCATTACATATAATGATGTTATGAGATTTATCTAGTATAGGAATATCTTTAGGTTGATAATTCAACTGTTGAGAATCAGAAGACATATAATCGTTAAATTTTTTAACATTTGTATACTTCCACATCTCATCTTTTGTAGATGGATATCCCAATTGAGAGAAAATACTTTTTGCATTATTTCTTATATCAGAAAGCATCTATATATTTTGCATCTCTCTAACCCATGAATAGCCCTTTTCTTCCAACTTATGCGCAAGCTCAGGACCGCCAGATAATTTAATTTTTCCATCTATTAATATGTGGATATAATCAGGATCTAAAAAATCCAACATCCTATGATAATGAGTTATGATAATAAAAGATCTACTATCATTTCTATAATTTTTAATTCCTTCAGCTATAATTTTTAATGCATCTATATCTAGACCCGAATCTGTTTCATCAAGAACTGATAAATCTGGCTGTAAAACTAGCATTTGCAAAATCTCATTTCTTTTCTTTTCTCCACCAGAAAAGCCCTCATTTACAGATCTGTGAAGGAAGCTTTCATCAAGGCCAACTAAAGGCAAAATACCTCTGACCATTTTTAAAAAATCTATAGTATCTATTTCATCTTGATTTTTTATTTTTCTAATTGAATTTACAGCTGCTTTCAAAAAATATATATTCTTTACACCAGGTATACTAACTGGATACTGTAAAGATAAAAAGATTCCCATAGCAGCCCTTTCTTCAGGTGAAAGTTCATTTATTAATTCTTTTTTATAAACTATGTCACCACTTTTAATAGAATATCTAGGATGTCCTGCAATTGTATTTGCAATAGTACTTTTACCAGATCCATTTGGCCCCATAATAACGTGGAGCTCTCCACTTGAAACTTTTAAATTAAATTCATTAATGATCCTCTTACCCTCTACATCTACTACTAAATCTTTAAATGTAATCATCTATCCAACACTCCCCTCTAAACTAACTTCCATAAGTTGTTGAGCTTCCATTGCAAATTCCATTGGAAGCTCTTTAAATACATCTCTACAAAACCCATTAACAATTAATGAAATAGCTTCCTCTTCTCCTATTCCTCGCTGAGCACAATAAAATAATTGTTCCTCACCAATACTAGATGTAGTGGCTTCATGCTCCATTTGTGCAGATTTATTTTTTACATCTATATAAGGGAATGTATGTGCTCCGCAATTGTCACCAATCAACATAGAATCGCATTGAGAATAATTCCTTGCATTATCTGCATTTTTCATTATTTTAACCTCTCCTCTATAAGTTTGTTGTCCATGTCCTGCAGATATACCTTTTGATATAATAGTACTTTTTGTGTTATTTCCAATATGTATCATTTTTGTCCCTGTATCAGCCTGTTGATAGTTATTGGATAAAGCTACTGAATAAAATTCTCCTATTGATCTATCTCCACGCAAAATAACACTTGGGTATTTCCATGTAATTGCAGACCCAGTCTCAACCTGTGTCCATGATATTTTTGAATCTTTACCTTTACAAAGGCCTCTTTTAGTTACAAAATTATATATTCCTCCCTTTCCATTCTCATCTCCTGGATACCAATTTTGAACTGTTGAGTATTTAATATTAGCATTATCAAGTGCAATTAATTCAACTACAGCTGCATGTAATTGGTTTTCATCTCTCATAGGAGCAGTACAACCCTCCAAATAGCTAACATCAGAACCTTTATCCGCAATAATTAAAGTGCGTTCAAATTGACCTGTATTTAATGCATTAATTCTAAAATATGTTGATAGCTCCATAGGGCACTTTGTATCTTTAGGGATATAAACAAATGAGCCATCACTAAATACCGCAGCATTCAATGCTGCAAAAAAATTGTCAGTATGCGGCACAACACTACCAAGATATTTTTTAACTAAATCTGGATGATTTTTAACAGCCTCTGAGAATGAGCAAAAAATGACTCCAGCTTTTGCAAGATCATCTTTAAAAGTAGTGGCAATGGAAACACTATCAAAAACAGCATCAACAGCAACTCCTGCTAGCATTTTTTGTTCTTGCAAAGGAATACCTAATTTTTCATAAGTTCTTAAAATTTCAGGGTCTACCTCATCAAGACTTTTTAATTTTTTCTTTTTAGGTGATGAAAAATAACTGATTTCTTGATAATTAATTTTAGGATAATTTACCTTAGCCCAACTAGGTTCAGACATTTTTTTCCATTTTTTAAATGCATTTAATCTCCAATTTAAAAGCCATTCTGGTTCATCTTTTTTATTAGAAATAACCTTAATAACATCCTCATTTAATCCAGGAGGAAGAGTTTCTTGCTCAATATCAGTTGTAAAACCAAATTCATATTTTTTATCAAGACGTTTATTTATAGTATCTTTTGACATAATATTGTTAAACCGAAAAGCTTGTACCGCAACCACAAGTCCTAGATGCGTTAGGGTTAGTTATTTTAAATCCACCAGATAATATATCATCAGAAAAATCGATTGTAGTTCCCTTTAAATAAAGCCAACTTTGCAAATCACAATAAATATTCACACCTTTAGATGTATATACCTTATCAAATTCACCCTTTTTATCATCAAAAGCTATATTATAATTCATACCTGAACATCCACCGCCAACAACAGAAAGTCGCAATGCATGACCCTCTTTTTTTTCTGCATCAAGAATTGCCTTAATTCTAGTTGCTGCTTTTTTTGTTATCGATATATTTTCATCAATACTATTTTCTTTGCTACTCATAGCTACCTCTCTATTTTAGTGAACTCATCTAGAGTAATATTTTTTAATGTACTTATTATTTTATCATTTATCTTTACCATAGGATCTTTAATTGAGCAACTACACTCCTGATCACATTTGACCGCTGTATTGCAATCAGTTAATCCCACCGGACCTTCTATCATTTCAATAAAATCTATAATATTAATTTTATTAATATCAGAGCATAATTGATATCCTCCTTTAGGGCCTTTTATAGATTTAATTATATTGAGAGATGATAATTTTTGTAAAGTTTTAGCTAAAGTTTCTGATGGTATAAAATTCATTTCAGCAATTTCTTTTGCTGAACATGGCTTATCTTCTTTTTGACCAGTGATGTGGACTAAAGATATTAAAGCATACTCTATTGTTTTTGTTAATTTTAACATAAAAAATAATTATTAAATAATTAATTGACCGACCAATAATTTATTGACTAATGAAAACAATAAACAAGAATTATATACGATGTTTTTTATCGGATATAAGTTAGGGTTACTTTGAAATAGTTTTTAACCCTCTTTGAATGGAGTTGTAAAGATCATTATCATCTTTAGCTATTTCCTGAATTTGTAATTTAAGTTTACTAATTAAATCATTATCTTTTTTGTCATCAAGGATATTTAATAATTCAAATCTTAAGAGCCAATCACCTTTAAATTCCAAATCTAGCTTATCAATCATTGATTGTACTTTATCATTATTTAATTTATTTTCAATTTCATCGTAAAGATCAATTAATTTTTTTTCTGAATTAGAATACTTAGTAAGATAATTAGGTTTAATCTGACTAGGTAATTCTAAATCCATAAATTGTAAATAAGATTGAATATCTGCTGGTCCTCCATATACAGACTGAATAGATTTTCCACAGGCTAAATCAAACGTCCCCCAATCAGGATCAAATAATAATTTATCTCCTTTAATAATTTTGCAATCTTTAAATGATATTGTAATTAATTTTGAATCAATGATAAGCTTATCTTTGATAACTCCTTTTAAATTAATACCAGATTTAAAATTGATATTAATTTTTTCATTAATTGATGCGTCTTTTAGTCGATTAATTATTAAAGTGTTACATATTGGTGAACTAAAACCATGCTGATGATAATCTCCACCATGCCCATCTAATTCCTTATTTTGATAAGATAATTGCACAGGACCTTCAAATTTGTAAAATTCTTCAAAGGTATTACCATATATTTCTGTTGGAACACCTGAAATTTCTAATCCAGTATCAAGCTTAAATGTGCATACTGATTGAGATTTAATTGCTTCTTTAGCAGATTTTAGCCCACCTATATTATATGCCATTTTTGCTTTATATTCATTTAATACATCATTAAGATGCTCAAAGTCTTTTGCTATAAATAATTGTGGTTGTTGCTCAGTTATATCATAGGAATAATTAATACAATCTAAACTTAATGGGATCATCTTAACATCTCCATAAATTGCATTATAACTTTCACCTACAGATGATAGTAAACCAGCTCCAAAAATTTTTGGGTTATTAATATTTCCTACTAATCCATATTCAACTGTCCACCAATTAAGTCTTGATAAATATGCTGCTTCGCTTAAATATTTATTATTTTCTAATGCTTGATTTAAAGACTCTTCTGCAATTCTAATATCTTTTGCTGATGATTGCGGATTTTCTTTTATATCAGATAGCAGCCTAATTGCCATATATATATCATGATCTTGTTTCGAAGAAATCGCTTTTGATGCTGCCTGTCCATAATTCTTTAAATAATTTGAATATGATTTATTAACTATTATAGGAGAATGCCCTGCGGCTTCATGTACAATATCAGGTGCAGGAGTATATGTTATATGATCAAGCGTTCTCATATCTGAAGCAATTGGTAAAATAGAATGTGCTTGAAATTGCATAAAAATTGTAGGAGGTAAAAATCCTCGAACAGGCACTGCCCTCCATCCAATTTTTCTAAGCTTTTTATCCATATCAGAAATTTTTGGAATTTTATTAATAGTTATACCTGTTTTTTCAAGACCTTCAAGATAAGATTTATGAGCATGATCTTTAAAAAAATCTTTAGAAATATTCATTATAAACTTCCAGCATAAATGATTAATACTAGTATATGCGTTATAATCTTGATCTACTATATAAGATTTAAGATGACTAGGAATAGATGAATGGTTATTTTTCATTTTGATAGAAAAAGTAATCCACTATATTTTGAATTTTCATAAACAAATTTACAAGGAGAATTAATCAAAATAAAGCTATATTTATTCATGTATAAGATGTTAATCTTTATCTAATAATTATGAAAAACATTATACAAAATTTATATTTATTTATTTTCAAAACCATATCTATGGTTTTCTGTTTAGTGCCACGTAAGGCTGCTTTATTACTCGGCAAGCAGATTGGTATAATAATCTATATATTATCAATACGAAAAAATGTTG
The DNA here is from genome assembly GCA_002703645.1 of Fidelibacterota bacterium. Lineage (GTDB taxonomy): Bacteria > Fidelibacterota > Marinisomatia > SCGC-AAA003-L08 > D37C17 > TMED161. The sequence goes on from NZUX01000022.1 coordinate 22,446, forward strand.
CTGAAAAAAATATTTCCATTGCCTTTAATCATCTTAGCCAAAATCAGAAAAAATCTATTTTATTAAATTGTTATAAACATTTTGGAATGGTGCTTGTTGATTTTTTGAGACAGCAAACAATTAATAGAGAAAACTTAGATCAATACTTTGTAATTAATAAAAAGTATCAAACCATACTGAACCAATCTAATGGTGGGTGTATTATGTCAGCACATATAGGAAATTGGGAATATATACTACCATTTATGGGATTTCATAATTTCCCAATGGAAACAGTTATGAAAGAACAAAGCAATTCTAATGTAAATAAATTTTACATAGAAATGCGAACATTTCCAAATATCGGACTTATATGGAAAAAAAATGCTTTAAAAAAATTATATGAAGCAATATCAAATAATAAATTTATTGGTCTTGCGAGCGATCAAAATGCTGGGAAAAGAGGTGTGAAAATAAAATTTTTTGGGGAAAAATCCTCATTCCCTAAAGGTGCAGGAATTTTTCATAGTAGAACTAATTGTAATATATTGATAGTATTTTGTATAATGGGTAGTGATTATAAATATCATGTCTTTGTTGAAGAAATTAAAATTAATAATACTAACAAAAATGAAGAGGAAATAATTGAAGAGATAAATTCATTATACGCTAATATATTAACAAATAAAATCAAACAATATCCTCATCAATATTTTTGGTTTCATAAAAAGTGGAGTAAAAAAATATATAACTAATGATAATTCCAGCAATAGAAAAAAACTTGAGTATCGCAAAAGAAGCTTTAAAAAATGGAGAGCCAATAATCTATCCTACGGATACTTTGTATAGTTTTGGTGCATTAGCAACAAATTCTAAGACCATAAATATAATTAATAATCTTAAAAAAAGACAATCGCCATTAAGTGTTGTGCTTTCTAAAATTTCTCAAATTGAAAATTATGGACTTATTAATAAACAATATGAATCATTAATTGATGATATTCTTCCTGGAAAGTTTACTATTTTACTAAAATCAAAAAAACATAATCTATCTCCACTAGTCCAAAGTGATTCAGAATTAATAGGAATTAGAATCCCTAATCATCCATTTACAATTAAATTAGTGGATGATTTATTAGAACCAATTATAACTACAAGCATTAATATTCATGGTAAGCAACCATTAATAGATATAAAGAAAATAGAAAAAGAATATCCTCAAATTAAAATATTTTATGATAAGAATAGGCTTGACTCAAAAGGTTCGACAATATTGAATCTGAGCCAAAAAAATATTAGTATTGTAAGAGAAGGTGATGTAGCGTTTCCAATTTTAAATAAACAAAGAATAAATAAATGAAATATTTTATAAAAATATTTAGCTTCGCAAAACCTTATAAGCTAAGAATATTCTTTTCATTAATTTGTTCCCTTCTATTTGTAATTCTTAATAATGCATCTCTTTGGATGATTGGAACCCTACTATCAACCATACTAAATCCAAATAAAATAAATAATACCAATAATATTATTAATCAAAATTCAGCCATTTTGCAACTTGATAAGATAACACAGCAGTTATTAGGGAGTGGAGATAGTATAGAACAATTGAAAATACTATGTATTACAATGTTAGTTATTTTCTTATTAAAGAATATATTCTTTTATCTATCAAATGTGAATATGCATTATGTTAATAATAGAATGATTATGGATATTAGAAATAAAATTTTTACACATATACAAAAATTACCCATGTCATTTTTCCATAATAATAAAGTAGGAGAAATTTCATATATAGCCGTTAGTGATGCTGCTAGAATGAGAACCGCTGTTAGTGTTGTTCTTAATAAGTTAACTAAAGAACCACTTAACATACTAATGATGGGAACAATATTGATTTTAATCAATCCAAAATTAACTTTAATATCACTCATCATTATACCATTAGTTGGAATAGTAGTAATTAAGATTGGACAAAGCATCAGAAGAAAAACTTTACGATCTAGTAAACAAATTGCTGGAGTAATGAGCATACTACAAGAAAATATTTCTGGTATTGAAGTTGTAAAATCATTTGTACAAGAAAATAGTGAGATGAAAAAATTTAAAAATGAGACATTAAAATATTTTAAACTAATGTTCCGAGAAAATAAACTTACATCTATTACATCACCAATGAATGATATGATTGGTGTATCTATTGCTGTCATCCTATTGTGGGTTGGTGGAAATGAAGTATTTAAGTATAATACACTAGATCCAGATAATTTTATTAAATTTATTGTTTTTTTATTTTCAGTACTACGTCCAATCAAGAGTCTTGCTGGTGTAAATTTATCAATTCAAACTTCTATAGCATCCGCTGAAAGAGTATTTTCAATTATTGATGTTAATCCTCAAATAGAAAACGAAAAAACAAAAAAGATATTAGACTTTAATGAAAAAATAAAATTTGAAAATGTCAAATTTTCTTATTCTGATGGAGATAAGCCAGTCCTAGGTAATATTAACTTTTCAATTCCTAAGGGTAAAAAGTATGCTATTGTTGGAGAAAGTGGTTCAGGAAAATCTACTTTAGTTAATCTCCTTCCTCGTTTTTATGATATTGATAGTGGTGATATACTAATAGATGATAATTCAATATATGATATAAGTATGAATTCATTAAGGAAAATGATAGGTATTGTTTCTCAAGATACATTCTTATTTAATAATTCAATAAAAAATAATATTTGCTATGGTGATAATGATGAAAATTATAGTATGGAAGAAATTATTAATGCTACAAAACTAGCAAATGCACATGATTTTATTATAAATACAGAATTTGGATATGATACTATTATTGGTGAAAGAGGAATCAAACTATCAGGGGGACAAAAACAGAGATTATCGATAGCAAGAGCTATATTAAAGAATCCTCCTATATTAATTTTTGATGAAGCTACATCTTCTTTAGATACAAAGTCAGAAAAAATAATACAAGAAGCTATAGATAATTTGTTAGCTGATAGGACAGTTATTATAATTGCTCATAGATTATCAACAATAATTAATGCTGATAAAATTCTATTACTTGATAAAGGTGAAATTATTGAAGAAGGAAATCATCAGAAGTTGTTATCTATGGATGGTAAATATAAAGATTTACATTCAACCTATCTTGAAAAAAAATGAATAATCAAATTACAAATAAAAACTCTGTAATAATTCTTGCAGCTGGTAATTCAACAAGGCTAGGTACAAAAATTCCAAAACCATATTTAAAAATTAATAATAGAGAAAT
>NZUX01000023.1 GCA_002703645.1 Fidelibacterota bacterium
CGGATACTACTTTTAGTATAGCTGAAAAAATAAAAGTTACAGTTATAGATACAATATATATGATATCTGAATTTACAGACTCTACTAATATGACAATTTTAGATACAAGTTATGTAAATTCAAAATCTATCAATGAAAGAAAGAAAGCTAAATTATTCAATGAAGTAATTAGTATGGAAATTAATGATAGAATTGAAGTTAAAAATGATTATCTAAGAAGAAAGTATCATCTTAATAAAGAATTATTATTTTGTCCTCTAACTAAAAGACCATATATTTTAGAAATTTTAAATAATGAGACTGACCAAGATATTTTTATGGTAAAGTCTCCTGTTAAAAAAACAGATGCTGAACCACGTTATTTTTTCTTTAAATATATCCCAGGTAATCATGGATATATAAAATCTGGTATAACTAGCTGGGCAGAATCGAATTAGGTTACTATGTTAAATATTTTATTACATAACAATAAAATAAATTATATAAAATCAAAAAAAACTAAGAACTCATTATCTATCTTGGATTATGGAACTAATGGTTATGATAGCTTGGATATTGCTATTAATAAATCAATTTTAGATTTATTAGATAAGCAAAATAAGGATAAAGAAGTTTCTGTTGTTATAGATTCACAGCTTTGTGTGTTTAATGAAATTTTCTGCGAAAATGAAGATAGTCTAGAATTTCATAATAATCTGTCCGGCAATAATAGTCTAACCAACCATATGGATAGCTATTATTATCCAATCGGTATCAGGGATGATCATTATTTAGGAATACATATAGATAAAAGTATTAAAAAAAGATTACAAAATTCTGTTGGAATGCTAGATTGCTCACTTACTTCTTTTGGAGTGGGGATATTTTCTTCAGAAGTTTTAGCTCGGTATGTTTTTGGAGCAAAAACACTAGATGATTATTTGATTATTCGATTTATAACTAGTAATCTTATAGAAGTGTTATATGTTGATGATGGTTTATTTATGTTCTATGGTAAATATAAACTTCTGAAAGGAAAAATTAAATCTTTGAAATCAATTGGTTCTATAGATTCCAAAACGAAAATAGATAGCTGCTTAGATAAAATTATTATTAAACAAAGCAAAACTACGGCAATAATACAGAAGATTTTTATTTATCAATCAAATGGACAAAGCCCTATAGTTAAAGAATTTATAAATAATAAGAAAAAGACTAATATCCATTTATTAAATTTATTTAATCACACAAATTCTTCAGAAATTGAGATGAGTATTAAAGATTCATTTAAATGTTTATCGTACGCAGAGTTAGGCAATATATTTAGAGGTATGCATGTTTGANATTGATTTATTAAATAAAACAGGTATACANAANAATATATCTAGAATAAAGATTAATCANAAATCAAAAAANCAAAAAATAATTTTTGAANATTCTAANATNAAANCCATTNAAGTTAATCATGATGANNCANNNGAAATNTCAGATTCNGAAAATGTTCTTTCATTTTTTATTGTAGCNATTCTNGTATCAGCTTTAATATTTATTGGTTCTTTTGATTATGANAGATTAATTAATACCAATGTTTTTTTTACTAAGAATACAGAAGANAAAGTTTTAACTGATATTATTCGACTAATGAATAATTCTGATAATTCTATTATTGTTAAAGATATTATTTTGAATGAGTCATTAAATATTGTTCTACAAATGAATGATTTAGATAATATTAAATTAATGAATAATAAAGCGTTGAATTACTCCTATAAGATATATGAAGATGATGATAATCAATTTAAAGTATTATTTTCATATCCATTTAATAGATTAGCTCCAGATAAAAATAAAAATCAACAGCTAAGTACAATAATTATGAAATATAAGAATGATTACAATGTTGATGCTCAGATGTATGATAACTCAATATTATTTAAATCTGATAGNAAAACTATATTAAGGATTCTTCAAGGGCTTATTNATACAGGCTCTATAAGAGTTTGGCCTGATGGGAATGGTCGATTTANTTTAGAGTATACTTCCTAAGAGATATTATGAGAATTATATCTGGNGTGTATAAAGGACAGTCATTACCCAAAATTTCTGTNAAAGGGACAAGNCCAACTCAAGCAAGGGTTAGGAAGTCAATGCTTCAAATATTAGAACCATTTACAGGTAAAAAAGTTCTAGATCTTTTTGCTGGGAGTGGAGTGTTAGGGATTGAAGCTATTAGTAGAGGNGCNANNAGTTTAGTNTCNGTTGAAAATGANAGNAAGATGTTTAAAATCCTTAATAGNAATTTGGCNAAAATTTGTACTGATAAACCCTATGAGGTATTCTCTATGGATGCNTTAAGNTTTATTGAGAATTGTAGTCAAAAATTTGATATTATCTTTTCTGATCCACCGTATANCAAATATAATTATTTAGATATATTTCATAAATCTAAAGTATTGCTNAAAGATGGGGGAGTTTTNTGTATGGAAATGAGNAAAANAGAAGTAGATGAAACAATTTTNAGAAAAAAAGTATATGGCAATACTCAAATAATTCTATGGGAGGCTAATTAATGAATGCAATATATCCTGGTAGCTTTGATCCAATAACTTATGGACACCTAGATATTATTGGTAGAGCATCAAAATTATATGATAAACTATATATNGGTATATCAAAAGATGAAACTATCAANGGGAAACTNTTCTCAACAAAAGAAAGAGTTGCATTNACAAGAGNNGCAGTAAAAGAATTTGATAACATAGAGGTTCTCTCATTTGAGGGGCTTTTAGTAGAATTTTGTAATGAAATAGATTGCAAGGTTATTATAAGGGGGCTTAGAGCTTTATCAGATTATGAATATGAGTTCAAAATGGCTCTTATGAATAGATCATTAAATGATAAAATCGTAACATTATTTATGATGCCACATGAAAGATATACGCATATTAGTTCTTCTNTAATAAGAGAAGTATCTAGCTTAGGTGGTGATATTTCAAGCTATGTACCAAAAACTGTAAGTAATGCATTAAGNGAAAAATTTGAATAAAGAAATAATAAATTTTTTTTCGAATAAATTAAAATCTCCNTCTAGCATTAAAATTGCTCTTCCTGAANAGGANTNTAGNATAGAAGAAGCTTGTAGAATANTATCTGATATCGGTTTNNAAATATATTCTNCNANTTCAATAGTTAAGCAAGATTCTTATACAGGTTTACTTAAAAAATTAGATTTTTCTAAAAATTGGCCAGATAAGAATCTTCAAGATTATTTNGATAATAAGTTTATTCTATCTCTTGNAATGCTTAAAAANAATGATTTAGATGGTGTTGTTGCTGGATGTACAATTCCATCATCTGATGTCATTAGGAATTCTATTAGAATTATAGGNTTNAAAAAAACAACTAAATGGCTATCTAGTATGTTCTTNATGGTTAGTCANAATTTNAATAAAGTTTTTTCTTTTTCAGATTGNGCTGTTATNCCAGAGCCAACTAGTCAGCAATTATCTGATATAGCGGANAGTACAAGCAAAATGCATTCTATGTTAGTTGAACAAGAACCTAAAGTGGCATTTTTATCATTTTCTACGAAAGGAAGCGCTAGTCATTATAGAGTTGAAAACGTAAAAAAAGCAGTAAAAATATTCGAAAGAAAAAATTCGAATATTATTCATGAAGGTGAAATTCAATTAGATGCCGCTATAGATAGATGTGTATCAAATGAAAAAATTCATAATTCTAAATTAAAAGGAGATGCAAATATATTAATTTTTCCTAATTTAGATGCTGGGAATATTGGCTATAAATTAGTACAAAGATTTGGTGGCTATTTTGCTTGCGGTCCCTTATTACTTGGGCTTAATCGTCCAGTAAATGATCTTTCTAGGGGGGCTAGCGTTGAAGATATTGTATTAATTGCATTAATTACAGCTATCCAAGTAGAAAGAGAGAAAAATGCCGACATATAGCTATCAGTGTCAAGTATGTGGAAATACTATGGATNTCATTCAAAGAATGTCGGATTCTACATTNGANNAATNTGATTGNANTACATGTAATAAAAAAAGAAAAGTAAAGAGAGTAATTAAGGGTGGATCTGGTATGATTTTTAAAGGTTCTGGATTTTATTTAACTGATTATACGGAATATGGGAAATCACCGAAATCATCTACAAGCGATTCAAGTAGTAATGAAAAAAATAAAAATAATGATAAGGATAAAAATTAAATGACAAATGTAATTGAAAACCCCGCAGGAGAAAAAATTTTAATGGATGGAAACAATTTAACAGTTCCTAATAGGCCTATAATACCCTTTATTGAAGGGGATGGTATCGGTCCTGATATCTGGAAAGCATCACAGATGGTTTTAGATGCAGCTGTTGAAAAAGCATATGGTGGAGAAAAAAAAATTGAATGGCTAGAGGTTTATGCTGGTGATAAATCTAATGATGTTTATGGAGCTAATACATGGTTACCTAATGAAACTTTAGATATGATAAAGAAATATAAGATTGCAATTAAAGGCCCTCTTACTACTCCTATAGGTGGCGGCATTAGATCTATCAATGTAGCTCTTAGGCAAAAACTAGATTTATATGTATGTTTACGACCAGTGAAGTGGTTTAATAATGTACCATCTCCAGTTAGAAACCCTCAAGATGTTGATATGATTATTTTTAGAGAAAATACTGAAGATATTTATGCTGGCATTGAATTTAAAGAAGGTACTGATGAAGCAGCTAAAATATTAGATTTCTTAAAAAAAGAATTTCCTGATAAATATTCAAAATTAAGATTTCCAGATACAGCTGGTTTAGGTATGAAGCCTATATCTAAAGAAGGTACATTTAGGTTGGTAAGAGCATCAATTAAGTATGCAATAGATAATAATAGAAAAAGCGTCACTTTGGTTCATAAGGGAAATATTATGAAATTCACAGAGGGTGCTTTTAAACAGTGGGGATATGAATTAGCAGAAACAGAGTTTAGAGATAAGGTGTATACATGGAAAGATTATGATACGACTGTAGAAAGCAAAGGTGTTGATGCTGCTAATGCTGAATATGATTCTGCAATAAAATCAGGTAAAATAATAATTAAAGATGTTATTGCTGATGCCTTCCTACAACAGATATTAACCCGACCTAGTGAGTATGATGTAATTGCAACTATGAATCTTAATGGAGATTATGTTTCTGATGCTCTTGCTGCTCAAATAGGGGGAATTGGGATTGCCCCTGGAGCTAATATTAACTATGATACAGGTATAGCAATATTTGAAGCAACTCATGGTACAGCCCCTAAGTATGCAGGTCAAGATAAGGTAAACCCATCATCAGTGATATTATCAGGAGAAATGATGCTACGATACCTTGGATGGACAGAAGCAGCAGATTTAATCTTATCTGCGGTAAATTCAGCTCTTGATAAAAAACAAGTTACATATGATTTCCATAGATTAATGGAAGGAGCAACTAAATTAAAATGCTCTGAATTTGGCCAGGCATTAGTTGATAATATGTAATGAAATTTATAGATCAAGCTAGTATTCATGTAAAAGCCGGAAATGGTGGACATGGATGCATTGCCTTCCTTAGAGAAAAGTTTCGCCCCAAAGGTGGTCCCTGTGGAGGTGATGGGGGAAAAGGTGGCAACATTATTCTTAGAGGGAATTATAACCTTAATACATTGCTCGATATAAGCTTAAATAAACATTATAAAGCAAAAAATGGTGAGCATGGAAAAGGTAAGAATATGCATGGAAAAAATGGGGATGATATTATTATAAATGTTCCCCTAGGTACTATTATTAAAAATTCTGAAACTAAGCAGTTAATTATTGATATTACTGATGAGGGGCAAGATTATATTATAGCTAAAGGTGGGAATGGTGGTTTTGGAAATGCTCGGTATAAAACTCAAAAAGAAACAGCCCCTAGAATAGCTAATGATGGACAGGTAGGTGAAGAACTAAAAATAGATTTAGAATTAAAGGTATTAGCAGATGTTGGTCTTGTTGGATTTCCTAATGCTGGGAAATCAACATTTATATCAAAAATATCAAATGCTAAGCCTAAGATTGCAGATTATCCATTTACCACATTAACTCCTAACCTTGGGATTGTAAGATTTGGAGATTTTAATTCATTTGTAGTTGCAGATATTCCTGGTTTAATAGAAAATGCATCCAAGGGAAAAGGGTTGGGAAGTCAATTTCTGAAACATATTGAAAGAACGAAGATTCTTGTTTTTATGCTAGACCCTTCTATGGGTGATGTTTTTGATCAGTATGATAAACTATTAAATGAATTAAAACAACATGGTAAGTCTATTGTAGATAAAAAATCAATTATTTTAATTACTAAAAATGATATTTCACAAGATGATGTAGATATTTCAAAATTACCTAAACAGCTTGATTTGATTTCAATATCATCTGTAAAAGGTGATAATATCAATAAAGCAGTTAGTAGTATTCATTCGCTTTTAGAAGAGAATTAGTTACATGTTGTTACAGATATCTTATCTGATTCTTGTATAATATAGTAGCGTGATATATATCACGTTTAGCATTAAAAAAAATTATCTAACTAGGGGGTGTGCCTTGATTAAGAACTACGTTAATTCAATTATTATTCTTTTTACTCTTTCATTATTATTTCCATCAGTATCTATTTCAATTGATAATGTTAATTTAGATAGTGGAACTCTTGAAGTTTACATGCAAAATGATGAGCCGGTAGGAGGTTTTCAATTTGATCTATCTAATGTTTCAATTAGTGGTGCTGCTGGTGGTTTAGCTGCTTCAAATGGATTCCTAGTTAGTACTTCATCAACTACAATTCTGGGTTTTTCTTTAACTGGCGGGACTATTCCTCCTGGAGACGGCACTCTTTTAGAAGTTACTTTTAATGGTTCCCCTGATGAGATATGTTTAGGTGGAGTTGTGGTTTCAAGTGCATCGGGTAATGCTATTGATGTAGAAGTTGGAGATTGTTTTTACTATCAAGAAGATATTTTAGGTTGTACAGATTCTGATGCAGACAACTATAATCCTAATGCAACATTGGATGATGGCTCATGTCAGTATACTAATGATGGTCCTTATTTTGAACTTTCAATTGATCAGACAGGAGAGTCTCATCTTATTATTTTGCAAAATTCTATTATTGGACTAGACGTTGGAGATGAAATTGGTGTTTTTGATTTAGATGGTGTTCTTTATACAGTAGATGCAGGACAAAATCCTGAGTATGGTGAAGTTCTAGTGGGTTCTGGAGTCTGGACGGGTTCTCAACTTGAAATTAGTGCAATCGTTTCTGTTGATTTATCTGACTTTGGAGGTCCTGTATTAGCAGGTGCAGTGGATGGTAATCCAGTTGTTATTAAAGCTTTTGATGTTAGCGAAGGAGAAGAGCTTTTTATAAACCCAACTTTTAGTAATGGGGGTGATTTTGGTGATTTGTTTACAGTGGTTCCAGACTTAGGTATTGAAGATACAACTGATCCTGTTTTTGGATGTACTGATAATAATGCGTGTAATTATAATTCTGATGCAACAGATGATGATGGCTCTTGTGAGTATGCTGAAGAAAACTTTGATTGTGATGGTAATTGTGAGGTTGAAGTAGATTGTTCTGGAGAATGTGGTGGTGATGCTATAGTTGATGAATGTGGAGAATGTGGTGGTGATGGTGCATCATACGAATGTTGGGATGGTAGTTTTTCTTGCGATTTATCATCATGTCCAGATCAGCCAAGTTTTGTTCAAATTTCATATAATTCTTATGATGTTATTGGAGGATTTCAATTTAATATTGATAATGCAACTGTTTTAAGTGCAAGCGGTGGAGCTGCAGAAGATGCAGGATTTTTAATTTCTACAAGCGCAACTACAGTACTTGGGTTTTCATTGACAGGTGGAACTATTGATCCTGGAGAGGGAGTGCTTGTAAATGTTGAAGTAGATGGAGATGACGCTTGTTTATCTGGCGTAGTTGTATCTGATGCAACGGGTAGCCAGCTCGATGTAAGTGTGGATAGTTGTTTATCTATGACTATAGGCACCCCAACTATATTTGGATGTACTGATTTAAGCGCATGTAATTATAATTCAGAAGCAACAGATGATGATGGCTCTTGTGAGTATGCTGAAGAAAATTTTGATTGTGATGGTAATTGTGAAGTTGAGGTAGATTGTTCTGGAGAATGTGGTGGTGATGCTATTGTTGATGAATGTGGAGAATGTGGTGGTGATGGTAGCTCNTGTGAAGAAGACTTTTTAATTTCCTTCGGAAATGTAAATGAAGAAGAAGGGTTAATAGAAATTCTAATAACAAATAGCTTACCTGTAGGTGGCTTTCAAATAGCATTTAGTGGAGTTAATATAAATAGTGCTTCAGGTGGATTAGCTGGAGATAATGGCTTTACAACAAGCAATTCAGATGATACTATTTTAGGATTTTCACTAACGGGTAGTACTATCCCTTCAGGAAGTGGAATTCTNACTAATTTAAGTGGTTCATTTTTAGGTCAAACAGTATGTTTTGAAGAAGTTATTTTATCAAGTAGTACAGGTCAATCTTATGCAACTGAAACTGGAGATTGCTGGACTTCTGATAATGTACTAGGATGTACAGAACAAGATGCTTGTAATTACAATCCTGATGCTACTTTGAATGATGGCTCTTGTTTTTATCCTGAAGATAATGCATGGTGTGATTGTGATGGGAACATAGAAGACTGTTTTGGAGAATGTGGTGGTGATGCTATAGTTGATGAATGCGGAGAATGTGNTGGAGATAATTCNGATTGTACAGGATGTACAGATNCTGCTGCTGATAATTATGACCCTGATGCAATTGTTTCTTGTGATGATTGTTGTGAATATCCAAGCTATGAAGGAGTTATTGTTATAAATGAAATTAATTATAATCCTGGATTAAGTTTTGATCAAGCAGATGCTGATTATGAATTTATTGAATTATACAATAACTCATCTGAAGAAATATCTTTAGANGGATGGAATCTTACTTCTGATAATATTGATTTTAACTTTGAAAGTATTTCTATTAATGCAGGAGGATACTTATTACTAGCTAGAAATATTGATACTTATCCAGGTAGCACGGGCTATGGAGATTCTGCTCTTGGAAATACTACTGATACTATTGAACTAACTGATTTAAATGGCCAAATTGCCGATTATGTTTCATATAGCGATGGGTTCCAAGGTGATGGAGATCAATGGCCTCAAGAAGCAGATGCAGGTGGTGCTACTCTTGAATTAATTAGTGCAGATTTAGATAATAGCTTACCTAGTAGCTGGCAGGCAAGTCTTGTTATACCAGGAGGAACACCTGGTTATGAAAATTCATCAGAGCCAGACCCTATTTTTGGGTGTACTGATAATAGTGCATGCAATTATAATTCAGAAGCAACAGATGATGATGGTTCTTGTGAGTATGCTGAAGAAAATTTTGATTGTGATGGGAATTGTTTAATAGAAGTTGATTGCGCCGGAGAATGCGGTGGAGATGCTACAGAAGATTGTGCTGGAGAATGTAATGGTAGTGCAGAGTTTGATGATTGTGGTGTTTGTGAAGGAGTCAATGAGTGTTATGGATGTACTGGAGTAGATTCTTGTAATTATGATCCAGAAGCAACTATAGATGATGGCTCTTGTGTTTATCCTGAAGAGAATTTTGATTGCGATGGAAACTGTGTTGTAGATATTGATTGCAATGGTGAGTGTGGTGGTAATGCTTTAGCTGATGATTGTGGGGTATGTGAAGGAGATAACTCAACATGTACAGGATGTACCGATCCTAGTGCAGATAATTATGACCCAGATGCAACTATAGATAATGATTCTTGTGAGTATTCAGAAGATGANCCTTATTTTGAACTTACCATTGAACAAACTGGAGAGTCACATCTTATTATACTTCAAGATTCAATTACTGGATTAGATGTTGGTGATGAAGTTGGAATATTTGATGCAAATGGAGTGCTATATACTGTGGATTTTGGTCAAACACCTGAGTATGGTGAGGTTTTGGTAGGAACTGGAGTTTGGACAGGTCAGCAACTTGAAATTAGCGCGGTAATCTCTGTTGATTTGTCAGATTTCTTTGGCCCTACTTTAAATGGAGCTATCAGTGGTAATGAGGTTATAGTGAAAGTCTATGATGATAGTGAAAATATGGTAATGGATGTTAATTCAACTGTTACAAATGGTGGAGACTTTGGAGATTTGTTTACTGTGATATCAGAGCTTGCTATGATTGAAGAAGATGTTTTTGGTTGTACTGATGAGGGTGCATGTAACTACAATGATAGCGCTAATATAGATGATGGATCTTGTGAATATCCTGAAGANAATTTTGATTGTGATGGTAACTGTATTNTAGATANTGATTGTAATGGTGAATGTGGTGGAGATGCAGTTATTGATGAATGTGGTGAAT
>NZUX01000024.1 GCA_002703645.1 Fidelibacterota bacterium
GTGGTGGCTTAGCTGAGCAAAATGATTTTACTATTTCTTATTCTTCTAACACTGTAGTAGGTTTTTCTTTTGAAGAGGATTTTATACCAGCAGGAGACGGAATTCTTATTGAGCTGAAGTTGGATAATGAAGATGTCTGTATAACTGATTTAGTATTAACTGGTCCTGGGAACATAGTGCTTAATTACACTCTTGATTGTCAATCAATCACTGTTATAGATTAATACAAGCTTGTAATTGTATTAATAAATGCAATAATATTTACATTCCAAAAGATATAAAGCTTTAAGGTTAAGTATATTGAAAAAAGATATAAAAAATATTTTAATAGATTTCTCAGCATTAGAGAATAAAAAAATATTAGTTTGCGTTTCTGGGGGAATGGATAGTATTTATTTATACCATAGACTCCTAGAGCATAAGGAGGAATATAAATTTGACATTGCAATAGCTCACGTTAATTATCAGACAACTAAAAACTCAGATAGAGCCTCAGAGCTATGTAGAAGGCTTTCAATTCAGAATAATCACTCTTTTTACTTAAAGAATTATAAAATTAAACAAAAAAGAAATTTTGAGCATCTTGCAAGAGAGTGTAGGTATCTATTCTTTNANGATATAAGAGAAAAAGATAAATACGATNATATTGCTACTGCNCATAATAAAAATGATTTATTAGAAACATTNTACATGCAGGGGAAAGAAGATGATTTNACTATTCTCCCATACAGCTTAAATCCNAAAGTATTTCTAAGGCCATTGCTTGAAACNACTAGAGAAGAAATTNAAACATATATTGAAAGTAATAATATTGAGTATGTAGAAGATCCAACTAATAAGNATATNGAATTTAGAAGAAATAAAGTTCGTTTAGATATATTTCCTAATTTNAANNATAGTCAAAANGTCTTTGAAGATTTAATGAGAATCTATAAAACTAAATTATTNAAATATCAAAATCTAAAAGACAGCTATANNGNAGATAANAGTAAATATNTTTGCTATGACAAAAAGATNTCTCTACTTAAAGTTGATAGAANATTTCTTCTANNTCAAAGCNGTATCTATTCTTTTAAGCTAATTTTACAACTAGCAATTAAAGATAATTTTGATATTAGTGTCTCAAAATCTCTTAAATCATGGAAAGAGTTTNATAGGCANGTTGATACNTCTCAGAGTAATAACTCAAAGCAGTTTTTAGATTCTTTNTGGGTGTATTTAGATNAAAGTTCTATATATTTTTACATAAAGGATAATTCTTTATNCTGNAAACCNCTTAAGGATAATTTNAAATGGGGAAATGGAAGGTTCTTAGTGGAAAAAAGTAGTATTTTAAGTGATAGNATAACAGGNNATAAAAATATTTTTTACATACCTGAAAAGGAATTTGATAAAGGNTTGTATGTACGTAGGTGGTTTTCTGGTGATAAAATGGTATATTCAGAAAATAAGAGCAAACTCGTTTCAGATATATTTAATGACAAAGCAGTTATGCCATTTNTAAGAGAGGAAAAACCAATCATTGTTCAAGATGATAATATTAAATGGATGCCTGGACTTGAGATATGCTATAACGATTTTGTTGGACAAGAAAATTTAGTAAGGATAGAGTGGAATGAAAATTGATAACAAATATGAATTAGACCTTTTATTTNATTCTAAGCAAATCAATAAGAGAGTTCTTGAGTTGGCGGAAGAAATTAATTCTTATTATAATGAGCAAGATGACTTGATAGTGATTTGTGTTCTACATGGTTCTGTTTTCTTCTGCAGTGATCTTACTAAGGCTATGCATAAAAATATTACTCTTGATACGGTAAGAGTTAAATCATACAGTAAGACAGAGCGTAGAGATATAAAAATCATCAATGATATCAGCATTGATTTAGAAGGAAAAAAAGTACTGATTGTTGAGGATATTGTAGATACGGGACAAACCGTTAATTTTTTATATAAATATGTGAAAGATAAAAAACCTGAAAATGTAAAAATTGTTTCATTTTTATTTAAACCAGATGTTTATAAATTAGATGTCCCGATTGATTGGGTNGGATTCGAAATAGAGAACCATTTTGTCGTTGGATATGGATTAGACTATGATGAAAAGCTTCGTAATTTAAATGAAATTTATAGATTGGTAATTGATGAATAATAATAAAAAGAATAATAATAAAAAAAATAATAAGAACAAGGTAATGAATACCATTTTAAGTAATGTTTTTATATGGGTCATNATTGTGGTAGGAGCTATTGCAATAGCAAATAATTTTACGCCATTCGAGAAGACTAAAGATGTNTCTTATACAGANTATCAAGATTTTTTAAATCAAGGATTGATTGAATCCGCTGANATAACAGGAAGAACTTTTAAAGGNAAATTTGAAATTCCTCAAATTATAGTAGATGATTTAAATAACGAACAAACCTANTCCTATATATCTACTGTTTTACCAGAAGTCTCTTTAGAAATGACCCTNGACTGGGATAATAAAGGGATTAAATATAAATTTAAAGATGTTACAATGAGCGCCTTTGATTATTTGATTCANTTTTCACCATGGTTGTTAATAATCTTATTCTGGTTCTTTATTATGAGAAGAATGCAGGGTGGCGGACAAAGTGGTATTTTTAATTTTGCAAAGAGTAAAGCGACTCTNGTTTCTCCNGATAAATCAAAAGTGACATTTAAAGATGTTGCTGGCTGTGATGAGGCTAAGGTAGANCTAGAAGAAATTGTGCATTTNNTAAAACATTCAAGTAAATATGAAAAGATAGGAGCAAAAATNCCTAAAGGAGCATTATTNTTGGGCCCTCCAGGAACAGGTAAAACNCTATTAGCAAGAGCNGTNTCTGGAGAAGCTAAGGTTCCATTTTTTAGTATCAGTGGTGCTGAATTNGTAGAAATGTTTGTTGGTATTGGNGCNAGTAGGGTAAGAGACNTATTTGATCAGGCTAAAAAAGCATCTCCTAGTATNATTTTTATAGATGAGATAGATGCTGTTGGTAGNCAGAGAGGTGCNGGATTAGGTGGAGGTCATGATGAAAGAGAGCAAACCTTAAATCAGATTTTAGTAGAAATGGATGGTTTTAATACCAATGATAAAGTTATTCTTTTAGCTGCAACAAATAGGCCGGATGTTCTTGATAAAGCTTTGCTTAGACCAGGAAGATTTGATAGGCAGATTGTGGTTGATAGCCCATCTATGTTAGGTAGAGAGCAAATATTAAAAATTCATACAAAGAAAATCAAATTAGATAAAGATGTTAATCTTCAAACAATTGCTAAAACTGCGGTAGGATTAGTTGGAGCAGATCTGGAAAATTTAGTTAATGAAGCAGCTCTTTTAGCTGCTAGAGAAAACGCTAAAATTGTTAAAATGGTACATTTTGAAGAAGCAAAAGATAAGGTCATGCTTGGTGTCGAGCGGAAAAGTATGATTATTACAGATGAGGACAGAAAAATTACAGCATATCACGAAGCTGGTCATGCACTTGTTGCATATTACACTAAAGATGCTGATCCTGTTCATAAGGTTACAATTGTGCCAAGAGGTCAAGCGCTTGGAATTACGGCTCAGTTACCAGTTGAAGATAAGTATAATTACTCTAAAAATTATTTACTTGGTAGATTAGATATATTAATGGGCGGTAGATGTGCGGAGAAGATTATATTCAATGATACGACTACTGGAGCAGGAAATGATATAGCTGTAGCAACAGATATAGCGAAAAAAATGGTTTGTGAATGGGGAATGAGTGATTCTATCGGNCCTCTAAAATATGGTAGNGAAAATCANGAAGTATTTTTAGGTAAAGATTATAACGAAAAGAGAAATACGAGTGATCATATTTCAGAAATTATTGATAATGAAATATCAAACTTTATTAAAAATGCAGAAGCAAATGCTATTAGAATAATAAATGAAAACATGAAAAGCCTTCATGATATTTCATCCGCCTTGCTAGAAAATGAAACAATTGATGCGAGTGAATTCGTAGAAATTGTTAAAAATGGCTTCAAAACTGCTTCTTCCGAAGAAGATACTGATAAGGAAATAGATAAAGAAAATATTCAAGAAGCCTCTTCATCCGATAAGGATTGAGTCTAAATGAAAAATGATATTAAAATAATGGGTATTTTAAATATCACCCCTGACTCATTTTATGATGGAAAANATAATCTAACTATAAGTTCTCATAGAGCTCACCTAGAGAGCATAAAAGATGCTGATATAATTGATGTTGGNTGTGAATCGAGTAGACCTGGAGCAAAAGAAGTCTCATGTGAAGAAGAAATACGTCGATTAAATTCTTTTATACCTCTAATTCAAAAATACCCAGATAAAATATTTTCAATAGATACATATAAAATTGAAGTTATGAAGCATGCATTATCNANTGGATTCAGTATGGTAAATGATATAAAAGCTGGAAGAAATTCAAATGAGATTTTTAATTTTGTTGCNGAACAAGATTGTAAAATAGTATTAATGCATATGCAAGGTTCTCCAGAAACTATGCAAATTAATCCTAAATATGACTCAATAATAGATACAATCATATCCTTCTTTGAAGAGAGGATAAATAAAGCCGTTAAATGTGGGATAAAAGAAAAAAACATTATTTTAGACCCTGGTATTGGATTTGGNAAAACTATTGAAAATAATGATNATATTATTAGAAATATAAGACACATTAAAAAAATGGGTTTTGATATCTTAATGGGAATATCAAGNAAATCTTTCTTNCAATATGANAATGATAAGCCTNCTGATAGACTACCTGCTACTTTAGGAGTTACGGCTATTATGGCAAAAATGGGNGTTGATATAATTAGNGTTCATGATGTTAAGGAAACTATTTCTATGTTGAATTCTGTTTTAAGGATAGTTAAATAATATGAAAAAAGAAGATTTTTTAAATACATATAAACTGATTAATAAAAGGTATTTAGACTTATCTAAAAATATTAATTTAGATTCTCTATCTGCAGAACAACAGAAATACGAAGAGTTGTCCTCGGATAGCNATTTTTGGAATNATTCAGATAANGCTAAAAGTGTTCTAAAAAAAATCAGTAATATTAAGAATGAAATTTCTCAATCTGAAAAATTAATTAATTTAGCTAATGAGATTTCAGATATTGTAGAATTACTTGAATTAGGAGAAGAGNTAACCTCTGAAGCCAATGATACCCTTAATAAATTTTCCTCTCTTTTAGAGCAGTTTGAAGTCAAAAAAATGTTAAATGGAGAAAATGATCATTTAGGTGCTATTCTTTCAATACATCCTGGTGCAGGAGGGACNGAGTCTGAGGATTGGGTNAATATGCTNTTTAGGATGTATACGCGCTGGTTTGAAAAGAATGGCTATAAATATAANATCATAGATTATCAAGATAGCGAAGAAGGGGGCCTTAAAGAAGTTACACTTGAAATTGATGAGANCTATCTTTATGGCCAGTTAACATCTGAATCTGGAGTNCATAGATTGGTNAGAATTTCACCTTTTGATTCAAATTCTAGGAGACACACCTCTTTTGCAGCTGTNTTTATTTTTCCAATTATAGATGATAATATTGAAATTGATATATCAGATAAAGACATTAGAGTAGACACATATCGCGCTAGNGGNGCAGGTGGTCAACATGTAAATAAAACAGATTCTGCTGTAAGATTAACTCATATTGAAACGGGGATAGTAGTGCAATGCCAAAATCAAAGAAGTCAATTGAAAAATAAGCAAACTGCATTAAAATTATTGAAATCTAAATTATTTCAATATCAACTACAGAAAAAAAATGCTAATTTAAATGATATTTCATTAAGCAAAAAGAGTATTGAATGGGGTAGTCAGATTAGATCATATGTTTTTCACCCCTATACGATGGTTAAGGATCATAGGACTATGCATGAAACTTCAAATATTAATTTGATAATGGATGGTAAAATTGATAGTTTTATAAGAAGTTTTTTACTTAAACGAATGGAGCAATAATGTCAGAACATAAAAAAATAAATGAGTTAATTGATATAAAGAAAGAAAAGTTAAATAAATTACTTGAGAATGATATCAATCCATTCCCACACAGCTTTAATAAAACTCATAGTATCGAAGATATTATTGACAAAGAAGATGCTCTAGCAGAACAGGATGTAGAAATTTCTACTAGTGGTAGGGTAGTCTCTATTAGAAATATGGGCAAAGCTGCTTTTCTTAATATACAAGGTGAATTTCAGCGAATTCAATGCTATTTATCTAATAAAAATACAAACTTAGATGATGAAGAGTATTTAACTCTTATAGATAATTTAGATATTGGAGATATTATTGGATTAAAAGGCCTGATGTTTTATACAAAAACCAAAGAATATTCTATAAGAATTACAGGGTTTAAGATATTAAGTAAATCAATTCGTCCATTACCCAATTTGAAGGAAAAAGATGGAGAAGTATTTAATAGCTTTGAAGATAAAGAGTTGAGATATAGGCATAGGCATTTAGATTTTATTACTAATCCTGATAGAAAAAATATATTTTTTAAAAGACATAAAATTATTAATGGCTTTAGAAAATTCTTAAATGATAATAATTATATAGAAGCAGAAACCCCTGTTTTACAGCCTATATATGGTGGAGCTAATGCAAGACCTTTTACAACGCATCATCATACCCTTGATGAAAAGCTATATCTTAGAATCGCTGTAGAGCTATACTTGAAAAGATTAATAATTGGTGGATTTGAAAAAGTCTATGAGATAAGTAAAAACTTTAGGAATGAAGGTATGGATAAAAATCATAACCCAGAGTTTACTATGCTAGAATTTTATCAAGCATATGCAGATGTCTATGATGTTATGGATTTGACAGAAAATATGATTCGAGAAGTTGCTTCTTCTATCTCTAAAGACACCTTTCTATTTGATGATAAATCAATTGATTTTTCAAAACCATTTAATAAAATTACTTTAAATGAATTATTTGAGAAGGAATTTGGTGTTAAAAATATTTTATTTAATGAATCTGAATTAAGGAATATTGCTGATAAGTTATCATTAGGCGAAGATCTAGAGTATGGTAATCTTGTAGATAAAATATTTTCTAATTCCATAGAACCTAAATTAATTGACCCTACATTTGTTCTAGATTTTCCAAAAGCAATATCACCATTAAGTAAAATNAAAAGAGATCAGNATGAGGANATNGTTGANAGATTTGAATTGTTTATTGGTGGTATGGAAATCGCAAACGCTTTCACGGAGCTTAATGATCCTATAGATCAAAGAGAAAGGTTTGAATCTCAAGAAAAATTAAAAGAAAAAGGTGACGATGAAGCNCAAGTTTTAGATGAAGATTTTTTATCTGCNATGGAGATTGGNATGCCCCCAACAGGAGGAGTTGGCATNGGAATAGATAGATTAACAATGATTCTTACTGGACAAAAATCTATAAAGGATGTAATATTCTTTCCTGCTATGAGAAAAATTAAGAATTAATGAATTCAATCCTTATTTCGTTAAGATTAATTTTTAGCAAAAAGCGATTTTCATATACTAATATATCGATATTTTTATCATTATTTTCATTTATGATGGCAATTGCTATTTCTTTGCTTGTAATAGGTATTTCTAGATCGTATAAAAATAATATTGAATTAGAAATATCTAANATTGAAGCAGATCTAAATGTTTATCATTCTTCTAATAATTATATTTCCTCTAAAGATATTGAACAATTTATTGATAGTATTTTAATAGATAGTATCCCGCATGCAAAATATATTAGCTATCCAGCAATGCTAAAGAGAAAAAATAGATCTAAAGGAATTTACCTTTATGGTATAGATAAGGTAGCCCTTAATAAAATTTTTAATCTTAACTATATAAATGAATATAATGAAAATGATGATTTTTTATATTTAAGTAATTCTTTATATGAGGATCTAAGCATTGCTGTAAATGAAGAAATNTATATATTCAATATTGATAAAATGATAAAGGATAAAATTATCAATGGAATCAAAGTTCAAGCTAGTGGGGTATACGATAGNAATATAAAAACATTTGATGAAAAAGTTGTTTTCACATCTATTGATAAAGCTAGAGAATTAATGGCATTAGAGGATACTTTGTATACAGGATTAATGATAGAAGGAATTAATTCTGATGATATTGATAAAAGTAAGAGCGCTGGATTGATTTATGAAACTTGGGAAGAGAAGCATAGCAATTTATTNAATTGGCTTATGATTTTCTCTAACCCTATTAAATTAATTTTATTATTTATTTTAATATTGGCTATTATATATAAAGTTTTCACTTTTTGGTTAATTTTATACGATAGNTCCTTAACNCTTGATTATTTTAAAGTGCTNGGAATATCAAATNGTTTTATAAACAAGATATCTTTTAATATTATAATTNTCTTATCATTATTTTCGATGATTTCAGGAAGTCTACTAGCTCTTTTAATATCTTATATTCAAAATAAATATCAATTAGTAACTGTCGATTCAAGTATATATATATTATCTAAAATCAATTCAACCATATTTATAACGGATATATTATATCTTCTATTAGGTAGCTTATTTGTACTTATTCTATTTAGTAGGGTTACAACATACTTTAGGTTTAGNAAACTATAATTATTATATGCGTAATTTATTATATATATATAAAATTTTAGTAATTAGAAAGGGTAAGTATAGATTTGCATTTTTTTTNCCTTGGATAGGAATANCAGTAGGAACTTTCATGCTATTGCTAACTGATGCTATCATGTCAGGGATGGAAGATGAAATTTTTAGCTCCTTNAATGAAATTGAGAAAGACTACTATGTTGAAGGTTTTTCAGATTCTGATATAGATAGNCTCTCTTTTTTCCTTAATAAGAATAATATTAATTATGAATTAGTTGATACGCGAGATGTAATTATTTCACATGATGAAGATTATATGCTGGTTAAGATGGTAGCTACTAATAATNAGCNAAATANAGGNAATANTATAGTTNTNGGTGAAGGTATTGCAAGTCATTTAGGTGTATCAGAGAATGATTCNATCTCAATATTCTCACCATTAGATATTAGCTTTTCGACTCTAAAAGTTCCCAATATAAATTATATGATTGATTCTATATATGCAACACCCGTCGTAGGTTTTGATAATAAATATGTTTTTACTTGCTCATCTACAATTAAAGGAGTTATTGCTAGTGACAAGAAAATATCAATTATGGGAAAAATGACTAATTCTAAATTAGAAGAATTTAGAGATAATTTTAAAGATATAAAGATATCATATTGGAAAGATAATTACTTAGAATTAATATCGGCTATTAAATTAGAAAAATTTATGTATGCAGCTTTTGCTTATATGCTAATATTAATTTCATGCCTAGGAAGCTTTACTATTACAAATTTCATAATCACTAATAAGTTATCTGAGTTATCTATGTTGAATGTATTGGGGCTCAATCTCTATAAAATAAAAAAAATATTAACATCTCTAATGTTGGGCTCTACAATAATTGCTACGGCTACAGGTTGCATTTTGCTTTATTTGTTAATTTATTTAGGTGTGACTAATTCTCTTATATCTATTCTTTTTCCAGATAATCTTTTTTATAACTTTATGGTAACAATTAATATTGAATATTTATTAATAATATTAGTGATTAATATTATAACGGTTTATTTTTCATCACTTATTGCAATTAATATTATTAGTAAAACTCAATTAATTGATATATTAAAAGGGAATAATAAATGATACTTAATGCTCAAAATATATCTAAATCCTATATTGATGGATCTGAAAAATTAAATGTTNTAGAAAATTTAAATTTAAAGATAAGCNATCCAGAAATTANCGTTATAAATGGTCCAAGCGGATCNGGTAAAACAACATTNTTAAATATTTTAAGCACCTTAGATANNCCAGATTCAGGNNCNNTGGAAATTANTAATTGTAANATAAAGTATNAACCTAANGANTTAGATCTTATNAGNTCTNAAGAAATTGGTATATTATTNCAAACACACAANNTGCTATCAGAATTTACAGTTTATGAGAATTTNGAAATNCCATTTAAAATCAACAATATNGANGANCATTANAATCCATTAGATTTACTTAGNGANTTTAATTTAGATAGTAANTTAGATAAATTCCCTAGTGAATTNTCNGGNGGNGAATGTCAGCGNATTGCATTGNTNAGAGCTATAGTAAATAANCCNAAGATTGTATTNGCAGATGAACCTACAGGGAATCTTGATCAAGANAATCTTTATATAATGATTGAATTAATNAAAAAATTAAAAATAAATTATAATATGACTTTTATCATTGCTACACATGATGAAAGNCTTTGTGATTTAGCTGACAAAATTTATTATTTAAATAGTCGTAAATTAAGATTAAATAAAAGTGAGTAATTAAATGAATCAAAANTTTTCAAAAGGTATTAGAACTATATTGAAATTATCTAANGAAGAAGCTTATAGATTANNAGTATCACATATCGCCCCAGAACATTTNTTGCTTGGAATACTAAAAGATAAAGATGGTCAGGCAAATAGGTTATTAAGATCTTTAGGGGTAGATGTNAATGAAATGAAACTTATGATTGATGATTTATCTNCAGATTCTAAAAAAACTCCTAATATTGGCAATATTCAGNTAAATCAAAAAACAGAAAGAATTTTACGTTCCACGTTTGATGAGGCTAATAAGCTTAATAGAAAGATTGCAAATCAAATTGATTTATTATTGGTAATCACAAAAGAACAAAATGGTATCGTACATGATGTTCTTAAATTCTATTCAGTAAGTCATGAAATCATTAATTCATATATGGATATTGACAATGCTACAGANTCTACTTTAAAGCCTAAAGATGAGAGTAAAACTCCTACATTAGATTTGTTTAGTCGAGATATTACAGAGTTAGCTAAAACAAATAATCTTGATCCTATAATTGGAAGAGAAGTAGAAATTGAGAGGGTTGCTCAAATATTATCTAGACGTAAAAAGAATAATCCTGTTCTTATTGGTGAGCCAGGGGTTGGAAAAACTGCAATTATTGAAGGATTAGCTCTTAGGATAATTAATAAAACTGTTCCAAGGATATTATGGGGAGAAAGAGTTTTAGCTCTTGATTTAGCTGGATTAATTGCAGGTACAAAGTATAGNGGNCAATTTGAAGAAAGAATGAANAATTTAATATCTGAATTAGAAATTTCCTCAAATACTATTATCTTTATAGATGAACTACATACCATTGTAGGTGCTGGAGCAACTACAGGGTCTTTGGATGCTGCCAACTTATTTAAGCCAGCTTTAGCTAGAGGAGAAATACAAATCATTGGNGCTACTACGCTAAATGAATATAGAAAGTATATAGAGAAAGATGGTGCTTTAGAAAGAAGATTTCAAAAAATNACAATTAATCAGCCATCTGTTTCAGATACTATTCTTATTTTAGANGGAATTAANGATAAGTATGAAAAGCATCATAATGTAAAAATATCCAAGGAGGCTATAGAGGCCTGTGTCGAACTNAGNCATAGATATATATCTGATAGGTATTTACCTGATAAGGCTATTGATGTTATGGATGAGGCAGGTTCTAGGGTTAGATTAAGTAACGTNAATGTTCCTGATAATGTANTTACTATTGAGAAAGAGATNGAAAAATTAAATAAAACAAAAGATAAGGCTATTGATAATCAAAATTTTGAGAAAGCTGCAACTATAAGAGATAAGCAAAGGAAGCTAAAAGAAAAACTAGAGAACTATAAATTCAAATGGTANAATGAAACAAAAAAGGAACATCCTNTAATCGANGAACAAGATGTTGCAGATGTTGTTTCTATGATGACNGGNATNCCNCTATCTAAAGTNGTTGCTTCNGANAGTCAGAAATTAATTAATATGCCAATAACACTTAANAANCANATTATAGGCCANGATGATGCTATAATAAAAGTTTCTCANGCAATCCAAAGAGCTAGAGCTGGATTGAAGAATCCAAAGCATCCAATTGGTTCATTTATGTTTTTGGGACCTACAGGTGTAGGTAAAACTGAGCTTGCTAAAAAAATAGCTGAGTATTTATTTACTAATGATGAATCATTAATAAAAATTGATATGTCTGAATACATGGAAAGGTATAATGTTTCCCGTTTAATTGGNTCNCCTCCTGGATACGTTGGGTTTGAAGAAGGAGGTCAGCTAACAGAAAAAGTTAGAAGAAACCCTTATTCAGTAATTTTATTTGACGAAATAGAAAAAGCTCATTCAGATGTATTTAATATTTTATTGCAAGTTTTAGATGAAGGGACATTGACTGATAGCTTAGGTAGGTTTATAGATTTTAGAAATACTATAATTATTATGACATCAAATATAGGTACAAAAGCAATAAGTCCATCAACCCTAGGGTTTACTACTGATCAGAGAAAAGATATTGCTGCTAAATCTGATAGAGTTAAAGATGAAGTTAATAAGTATTTTAGACCAGAGTTTTTAAATAGAATAGATGATATAATAGTATTTAATTCTCTTGAAAAAGATGATTTATATGAAATTATAGATTTACAATTAAATGATTTAAAAAGTAATTTAGCTCATAAAAATAATTCTATTAGATTTAGTAAAAATGTTAAAGATTTTTTACTAAAGGATGGTTCTCATAGAGAATGGGGAGCTAGACCATTAAGAAGGATAATCCAAAATCAAATAGAAAATGCTATTTCATCTAAATTTTTATCTGAAGAATTTAAAGATAATTCAATAATTTCTGTAAAAGTAGTAAATNATAAGCTTCATTTTTCTCAATACGCAAAGAGAAAATCTAAAAAAATATCTGCCGATATGTCATAATNNCAANCAGNGANNTTCTTTTTGTCATAAAANCCTATTGTTGGCACTAATATTGTACAATCTTATATAAACTTATTTATTATAGGAGTCATATATAATGTCTAAAATTATTGGAATNGATTTAGGTACTACTAATAGNTGTGTATCTGTTATGGAGGGNACTAACCCTACTGTTATAACTAATTCTGAAGGGGATAGAACTACTCCATCAGTGGTAGCTTTTACNGAAAATGGTGAAAGATTGATTGGTGTTACTGCNAAAAANCAAGCTGTAACAAATCCAGAAAATACAATATACTCAGTAAAAAGATTNATTGGNAGGTTGTANAGTGAAGCNGAGAAAGAAGCTANTGAAGTTCCTTATAAAATAAAAAAAGATAAGAAAGATGGAATTTCTGTNGAGGTGAATGGNAAATCGTATTCTTCTCCAGAAATAAGTGCTATGGTTCTTCAAAAAATGAAGAAAACTGCAGAAGACCATCTTGGACAAGAAGTGAAAGAGGCTGTAATAACAGTTCCAGCTTATTTTAATGATTCTCAAAGAAAAGCTACAAAAGATGCTGGAAAAATAGCAGGATTAGATNTNAAAAGAATTATTAATGAGCCTACGGCTGCAGCATTAGCTTATGGTCTAGATAAAAATAGAAAAAAAGAAGAGAAAGTTGCTGTTTATGATTTAGGCGGTGGAACTTTTGATATTTCAATTTTAGATATTTTGATAGATGATGAAACTGGCACTTCAATTGAGGTGAATTCAACTAATGGTGATGGACACTTAGGTGGAGATGACTTTGATCAAGTTATTGTTGATTGGATAGCCAAAGAATTTAAAAAAACTGATGGTATAGATCTTTTAAAAGATCCTCAGGCATTAGGTAGGATAAAAGATGCTGCTGAAAAGACAAAAATAGAGCTTTCTTCATCTTCTAGTAGCGAGATTAATTTGCCATTTATTACAGCGGATTCATCAGGTCCTAAACATTTAAATATGAAAATCAATCGCGCTAAATTTGAATCATTAATTCAAAAATTGGTTGAAAGAACAAAGAATCCGTGTATTAAGGCACTGAAAGATGCAAAATTAAGTCCTTCAGATATTGATGAAGTTATTTTAGTTGGAGGATCAACTAGGATACCCAAGGTTCAAGAAATGGTAAAAGATATATTTGGTAAAGAACCAAATAAAAGTGTTAATCCAGATGAAGTAGTTGCTATTGGAGCTGCTATACAAGGTGGGATTATGGGTGGTGATGTACAAGATGTTCTTTTATTAGATGTAACACCATTGTCTCTAGGTATAGAAACCCTTGGTGGTGTTTGCACTAAAATAATAGAATCGAATACGACAATTCCAGTTGATAAGTCACAAGTTTTTTCTACCGCTGCAGATAATCAGACTTCTGTTGAAATACATATCCTTCAAGGTGAAAGAGGGATGGCTATTAATAATAAATCATTAGGTCGTTTCCACCTTGATGGAATTCCATCTGCTCCAAGAGGAACTCCACAGATAGAAGTGACATTTAAATTAAATCAAGATGGGATATTAGATGTATCAGCTAAAGATAAAGCTACATCTAAAGAACAGAGTATTAGAATTGAAGCTTCTAGTGGTCTTTCAGATGAAGAGATAGAAAAAATGAAAGATGATGCTAAAAAGCATGAAGAAGAAGATAATAAATTGAAAGAAATGGTAGATCTTCATAATCAAGCAGATCAGCTAATCTATCAAACCGATAAGCAGTTAGAGGAATTTAAAGATAAGCTTGATAAAGATACTATATCAAAACTAAATGATGCAAAAAACAAATTAGATGAAGCTAATAAAGGAACAGACCCTGAATCTATTAAAACAGAGATTGATGCTTTAAATAAAATTTGGGCTTCTGCTACAGAAAAAATGTATCAAGAAACTGCATCTCAAAATCAAAATCCAAATGAAAGTCAAGATGAATCGACTAGTTCAAATGATAAAATGAAAGAGGAGTCAAATATAGAAGATGCTGATTTTGAAGTTGTAGATGAGTCTGAAGATAAGTAATCTATATATTTTTTGAATTATATTAATAGAATATCTAAATATTTATTCTTACTATTTGCTTCTATATTGATATTATGCTATTCTTTATTATTTCATACAGATAAAATATTATCTTATTTTTCAAGAGATATAATTGATAAAGTTAATTCTTTTCATTACATACATGATTTTAATATTAATGGTAGTATAGAAGGTTCTTTAGCATCTTCTTTGAAAATTAATAACCTTTCATTTAGTACTAATAATAAAGAAGTTAATATAAAAGAGTATTCTTTCGACACTAGTTTTTCTAGCATATTTTCTGCTTTAGGTAGCTATTCTTTAGCTGGAATAAATACTTTTACTAACTTATTCAAAAACTCAAATCATTCTTTTAGCCAATTGTCTGTCGAGGATAAAAATCTAAACGCATTCTTAGCTGTCCCTGATATGATAATTAGTAAAAATCATCTTTGTTTAGATACTTTATTTGTTAGTTATGAGGACTATGTACTTTTTGGGTATAATATAAATAGTATTTTTTTAGAACCTGAAAAAGGCAACTATTATTCAAAGCCTAAAAATTCAAAAGTCGATAGTTTAGAAATATTTATAGATGACAAGCAGATTGAAGCTAAAAATATCTTCTACGAAGAATCAAATAATAGTATTCTATTTGGCAACTTGATTGCAAATTTTATACCTATTGAAAAAATAAATATAGAAAAAATTCAATTAGATAGCTTATTAATCAAAATCAATAATACCTATGAATCTTTAGAACTGGTAGTTCAAAATAGTGTTTTAGCCAGTTCATATTTCGACAGCCTATCAATTGATAGTATATATATTAATATTGATAGGAAAGATAGTACCGGATATCTGGATGTCAGCTCAATTAATTTTGCTAATAGCTCAAGTAGCAATATTTTATTAAATGATATAAAATTAGAAGGTGATCTTAGAAAAAATAATGAACTATATACATTCAAAATAAAATCAATAGATAATAAATTATATATTAATGATATAAAGTATTACTTTAAGTTTAAAATAGACTATTCATTTCAAGATTTTTTTAAATCAGATAAAGTTGAAATTCTTTTCTTTGATGGGTATAGCTATTCTGATAATAATTTTTTGAATCTTAAAGGAGATATTGATTTAAATGAAAAGAGTTTATCCTTAGATGTCAATACGAGTAATTTTTCATACTTTGGAGTATCTCCTAAGACATCAAAAATAGAAGTTAATTCATATGATTTAATTACCTATATAATAGATTATAAAATGTATAAGGTAGGGGGGCTCGTCAAGAAAAGATTTGACAAACTTTCAGGACAATCTACTATTACATTTGAAAATTCGTTAAATAACTATACGATTTTATCAACTCCAATATTCATAACAGATAAATCATACGATGGTGCAATTGATATCCCCATTATAGACGATGTAAATGATTTTAAATTTAGTGTAAAGTCATCCTTTGTAAATATATTAAAAAAAAATAAATTAGAGACTGTTGATTAATTAAATATTTATATACTTAATAGATTATAAAAGGATACTATGAAATATTATTTATTAATTTTACTTTTCATACTTTCTGCTTGTCAAAAGGAGAGTAGCCTAGATGAAAAATATGATAAAGCATTAACTCATAAAGAAAGTAAAGAGTATAGAGAATCTAATATCATTTTGTTTGATATTTTAGAATCTCCTNAATTGTCAGAAGAAATGCAAGTTGAGGTGTATTTCTTGTTAGCTCAAACTTTTTATGATTTAAAGAATTATAGNGAATCAATTAAATATTATAAAAAAATATTAGATTCACCTTTAGATAATGAAATGAGAAAAAAATCTCTTTTCATGATTGCATATACTTATTTTAATGATTTAGAAATGTATACAGATTCAATCGAGTATTACACTATTTTTAAATTAGAATATCCAAAAGATGAATTGATTACAGCTGTAGATTTTGAATTAGAGCAAATTAATAATATATTAAATAAAAAATAGAAGGAAATAGTATGGGAAATACATCCGATTTTAGAAATGGACTAATTATTGAACATAAAAATGGGCTTTATAAAATTGTTGAATTTTTGCATGTGAAGCCAGGCAAGGGTGGAGCTTTTGTTAGAACCAAATTAAAAAATGTAAAAACTGGTCAAGTTATAGATGAAACATTTAGAGCTGGGGCAAATGTAAAATCTGTAAGAGTAGAGGCTAGAAATTATAATTTTTTATATTCTGATAGTGAAAATTATATTTTCATGGATAATGAAACCTATGATCAAATTCAATTATCTGAATCTATTTTAGAAGATGTAAAACCTTATCTTATAGAAAATACTAAAACAACAATAGCGTTTAATGGTGAAGAACCTATAGAGGTAAGGATTCCGGCCCATATAAATTTAAAGGTAGTAGAAACCGACCCTGGGGAAAAGGGTAATACTGCTCAAGGCGGAAANAAGCCTGCTACTCTTGAAACAGGTTTAGTATTGCAGGTTCCATTATTTATTCAAATTGACGATGTTATTAAAGTAGATACTAGAGAAGGTAAATATATTGAGAGAGCAAAATAAGTGAAACAAGATTATATAAAAAAATTAATTAGAATTTTAGAGAATAGTAAAATTGATTCTATCCAATTATCTTCTTTTTGGGGAATGAATAAAATTAAATTATTTAAAACACCTATAAAATCTAATTTTATAGAACCTCCTAATGTTGTACCTCCTACTAATTATGTTAACAGTAATCCGTCAGACGATAAAATACTAGATTCGGTGAAAAATGAGATTGATCAATCAACAGATCTTCCTAATAATGATAGTAGCAGTGTTGACGAAAAAGATGATTCATCTAATTTGCATAGCATTAAAGCACCTCTAGTTGGAACTTTTTACCTTTCACCCAAGCCTGGAGAACCTCCATTTATTAATATAGGAGATAAAATTCAAACCGGTCAGATCTTATGTATTATTGAAGCCATGAAAATATTTAATGAAATTGAATCAGAGGTTTCCGGTACTATTAAAAAAATATTAATTGATGATTCCAGTCCCGTAGAATATGGACAAGCAATTATTTTAGTTAAAATTGATGATTAAAAAGCTTCTCATTGCGAATAGAGGTGAAATCGCACTTAGAGTGATTAGAGCATGTAGAGAGCTTAATATTAAAACGGTATCCGTATTTTCTGAAGCGGATGAACTCTCTTTGCATTCAAAGTTTTCTGATGAAACAGTGTGTATCGGTCCAGCTATGAGCTCTAAGAGTTATTTAAATATTCCATCTATTATATCTGCTGCTGAATTAACTAATTGTGATTCAATCCATCCAGGTTATGGTTTTTTATCAGAGGACCCAGAATTCTCAAAAATTTGCATTGATAATAATATTAATTTCATAGGACCTCCTCCTGATACTATTAGTCTTATGGGTAACAAATCAAAAGCAAGAGAAACTGTTGAATCTATTGGTGTTCCGATAATTCCCGGTAGTGATGGAATTATTAATAATGTAAATGAATGTAAAGATTTAGCGAATGAAATAGGATATCCTGTAATCTTGAAAGCTTCTTCTGGAGGTGGAGGCAAAGGTATGCGAATCGTTCATAATGAAACTGATATTGAACAATCTTTTTTAAGCGCACAGTCTGAGGCGATGGCTTCTTTTAATGATGATAGTATATATCTTGAAAAATTTATAGAAGAGCCTCGACACATTGAAATTCAAATATTAGCTGATTTTGAAGGTAATACTATATCATTAGGTGAGAGAGAGTGCTCTATACAAAGACGTAATCAAAAAATTATAGAAGAATCCCCATCCGCAGTAGTTGATGAAGAGCTAAGGTCTAAGATGGCTGATGTCGCAATTAAAATTTCAAAATCAGTTAATTATGTAGGTGTAGGCACTATCGAATTTTTACTTGATAAAAATAATGATTTTTATTTTATGGAAATGAATACCAGAGTTCAAGTGGAACATCCAGTTACAGAAATGGTTACTTCAATTGATATTATTAAAGCTCAAATTAAGGCGCATGATAATCATACTATACCTGATTGGATGGGTAAAATAAAACCAAGAGGACATTCTATTGAATGTCGAATTACGGCTGAAGACCCCTATAATAATTTTATGCCATCTCCAGGTGAGGTNACAAGCCTACATTTACCTTCAGGAATGGGTATAAGGGTAGATACACATATATATGCAGGTTATAAAATCCCTCCTTATTATGATTCAATGATATGTAAATTAATAGTCCATGCACCGAATAGATTAGAAGCTATTGAAAAAATGAAAGGTGCATTATCTGAAATGGTTATAGAAGGAGTTAAAACAATAATACCTTATCAATTATATATACTTAATAATAAAGATTTTATAAATGGTAATTTTAGTACAAACTTTCTTAATACAATTAAGCTTTAAAAGGAGAAGATGATGGAGATACCAGAAAAATTATTATACTCAAAAGACCATGAATGGTTTGATATAAAAAATGATAATTGTAAAATTGGGATTACAGAATATGCTCAAGGAGAACTTGGAGATATAGTTTTTATGGAACTTCCTGAGGTTGGTTTAAAAGTTTCAAAGGGAGACTCTATAGGAACAATAGAAGCGGTAAAAACAGTAGCTGATGTATATGCTCCTATTGCAGGAGAAGTTATTGAAGTTAATTCCAATTTAGAAAATAGTCCAGAGTTAATTAATAATGACCCATATAATGATGGGTGGATTGTTATTATAAAACCAGATAACTCTATTGATCCATCTGACCATTTAAGTGGAGATAAATATAAGGAATTTATAGGGTAGCCATTATGAAATATATCCCGTGTACAATAGAAGAAGAAAAAAATATGCTTAAGACTATCGGAGTAGATAGCTTTGATGACTTAATTAATATTATACCTGATAAAATGAGACTTTTAGAAGAATATAACATTTCATCGCCCATGTCAGAATTAGAATTGATTGATCATATAACAAATCTAGCTAATAAAAATTCTTCTAATGTGTCATTTCTTGGAGGAGGGGTATATGATAGATATGTTCCTAGTATAGTTGATTTTATTGCATCTAGATCTGAATTCTATACGGCATACACCCCTTATCAGCCAGAAGTAAGTCAAGGAACACTTCAATATCTATATGAATATCAAAGTATGATATGTTCATTAAGCGGAATGGATGCTTGTAATGCATCTTTATATGATGGTGGTTCCGCTCTTGCTGAAGCATGCATATTAGCAAAAGCATTTAATTCTAAATCTAAAATTTTAATTTCACCTTACGTTAATCCTAATTATATAGAAGTATTAAAATCTTATTTAAAAGAGTTGGATTATGATATTGAGATACTACCAGCTAAAAATGGCATTACCGATTTAAATGAAATAGAAAATTTCATTGATGACTCTGTTAGTAGTATTGTGGTACAATCACCTAATTATATTGGTCAAATTGAAGATTGGTCAAAAATCAAAAAAGATAATAATATAATGCTTATTGGTATTTCTGACCCGGTTTCTTTAGGGATTTTAGAGTCTCCAGGAAATTCTGGAGTCGATATATATATAGGAGAAGGACAGTCTTTAGGAAACTATCAAGCTTTTGGAGGTCCTTACCTTGGAATTATGGCTGTTAAAAAATATCTTATACGAAAAATGCCAGGAAGAGTTGTTGGTAGGACTAATGATATTAAAGGTAAAGATGCATATGTATTAACCTTGCAAACAAGAGAACAGCATATAAGAAGAGAGAAAGCCACTTCTAATATCTGCACTAATCAAGGATTGATAGCTTTAAGGGCTACTATTTATCTAAGTTTAATGGGACCAAAAGGTTTGGATGAAATAAACAANCTTAGTATGAATAAAGCTTATTATATGGCGGACTTAATTGATTGTTTAGATAATTATTCGCTAGTCTATAATACTAATTTTATTAATGAATTTTTAATAGAAACAAAATATGATGCATATAAAGTGAAAGATAAGTGTTTAGAAAATAATATTTTTATTAACCCTATTAATAATCATCAAATTCTTTTTGCAGTTACTGAGAGAAGAACAAAAAAAGAAATTAAAAAATTAGTAGAGATTTTAGGAAAAATAGATTGATTTTTGAAAACTTAGAGCTAAAAAGAGGTGAATTAGGGACATTATCTTTCGCATTGATTGACCCTGATTTAAAAAATGATANCAAACTTGATAAAATATTAAATAATATTAATCAATCTGAATTTGATGCTATTTTGGTTGGAGGATCATCAATAGAAGATAATAAATTTGAAGATAGAGTTAAATATATTAAATCTTCCACTGATTTGTCTGTCATTCTTTTCCCTGGAGGTTCTTCGCAAGTTTCTAATGCTGCTGATGCAATATTGTTTACGTCATTAATTAGTGGTCGAAATCCAAAATTCCTTATAGAAGAACAGGTAAAATCTTCATTGAAAATTCATAATTCTAAATTAGAAGTTATACCAACAGGATATTTATTATTAGAAACAGATAAAAAATCTGCAGTAGAAATTATAAGTAATACAAACCCTATACCAATGAATGATATTGATTTAATTCTTTCTCACGCTCTTGCAGCCCAGTATTTGGGAAAAAAACTTCTCTTTTTAGAAACGGGAAGCAACTCCAATTATCCTGTTAATAATGAAATAATTAAACAAATTAATTCTATTTTGGATATTCCTATTATAGTTGGAGGTGGAATTAAAAATTTAAAAGATGCTATAGAGGTTTCTAGTAGTGGCGCCTCGTATATAGTGATAGGCTCTCTAATTGAAGAGAGTGATGATTATTCTAAATTATTAGAAATTAATAAAGCTATACATTCATGAAACAGGTCCTTATTGAGAATGCAAAAAGATACCTTCTTTATTTACAGTATGAAAAAAGATTAGAACTTAATACTGTAAATTCTTATTGGTATGACTTAGAAAAATATATATGTTATATTTCAGATATTCTAAATATCACAGACATCAATGAAATAAAAAAAAATCATATTATATCGTTCCTCTCATCTCTTAATTATTATAAAAAAGTTAATGATAAAATTAAATATTCAGAATCATCTCTTAGTAGATATGTTTCTTCAATTAAAGGTTTTCATTTCTATTTATTAGAACAAGAAATCTCCACGAAAGACCCATCTGAAAAAATAACATCACCCAAATTAAAAAAGAAGATACCTGTAATATTAACTGTTGAAGAAATTGATTTAATAATAGAATCAATTGATTTAAATAAATCTATTGATTACAGAGATAAAGCTATTATCTCACTACTTTATTCAAGTGGAATTAGAATATCAGAATTAATAAAATTGAAATTAATAGATTTTAATTTAGATAATTCGATTTTATCAGTTATGGGGAAAGGGCGCAAAGAAAGAATTGTGCCTGTTGGTGAGAGGGCTATGATGTATATACTATCATATATTGAAGGTCATAGATCTTCTTTTATAAAAAAAAATAATTCTAATGGTTTTTTATTTTTAAATAATAGAGGACAATCATTAAGTCGAATGGGGTTGTGGAATATAATTAAAAAAAGGGCTGAAAATACAGTTATAAATAAAAAAATAACACCACATATTTTTAGACACAGTTTTGCGACTCATTTGATTGAGGGAGGTGCAAACCTTGTAGCTGTTCAGCAGATGTTGGGGCATAGTGATGTCTCGACTACTCAAATTTATACTCATTTAGATAAAAGTTATTTAAAAGAAATTCATAAAAGTCACCATCCTAGAGGTTAATTTTGGGATTAATTACATTATTATATTCAGACCCTTCAGCATTTATAATTCTATCTACATGCTTGATTTTCTCATTATGCTTTCATGAATTTTCTCATTCTATAACAGCTTATTATCTTGGGGATGATACTTCATATAGAATGGGCAGGGCAAACTTAAACCCATTAAATCATTTAGACCCAATTGGAACATTGATGATTTTATTTATTGGATTTGGGTGGGCTAAGCCCGTCCCTGTTAATCATTATAATCTTGAAAATCCTAAATCGGATATGATGAAAATAGCTTTCGCTGGACCTGCTTCAAATCTTTTAATAGCATTTTTAGTATTATTGATAGCCCAATTATTTGATTTATATGATTACTCAAAAATTATAGTCCCATTATATTGGATAAATGTCGCTTTAGCTGTTTTTAATATGTTGCCAATTACACCTCTTGATGGATCTCAAATTTTTAATCCTATAATTTCAAAGTATAATCGAAATGCAGCAGTATTTTTATCTAAAAATGGTCCAAATGTACTATTGGCAATTATTTTTATTAGTATTATTACAAATATTCCTATTCTAAGCTATATTATAACTCCAATAATATCATTAATTACGAATATCTTTGAATTTATTATATCATGGATAATTTAAGAGATCAAACATATAGATCTTATTCGTCAAGATTTAGGATTTTAAAAAACTTAATTATCTTAATTATTGTGTTAATCTTAATTTATTATATTAAATAAAATTTAGAGGACTTGAAATGAAAATAATTGAATGTGTTCCTAATTTCAGTGAAGGTGTAGACCTTGAAATTATTAAAAAAATTACCAATGAAATTGAACAAGTAAAAAATGTACAGTTATTAGATGTAGATCCAGGAAAAGATACGAATAGAACAGTAGTTACTTTTATTGGCAATCCAGAAGAAGTAATTGAAGCTGCTTTTAATTCAATCAAAAAAGCCTCTGAATTAATTGATATGAGAAAGCATCAAGGTGAACACCCAAGGATGGGGGCGACTGATGTTTGCCCTATAGTCCCAATAGCTAATACTACAATGCAAGAATGTGTCAAATATTCTACTATATTAGCAAAAAGAGTTGGTGACGAGTTGAAGATTCCAGTTTTCTTATATGAAGAATCTTCAAGTAAAGCAGATAGAAAAAATTTAGCTAATATCAGAAAAGGTGAATATGAGGGGATGAGTGAAAAACTAAAATCATCTAAATGGACGCCTGACTTTGGTCCTAATATAATGAACGAAAAGAGTGGAGTTACAGCTATTGGTGCACGAAATTATCTTATCGCTTATAATGTTAATTTAAATACAAAAGATAAAAAAATAGCAACAGATATTGCTCTTGATATTCGAGAAGCTGGTAGAGCAAGAAGAGATTCTTCAGGAAAAATATTGAGATATAAAGATGGAAGTATGAAAAAAAAACCTGGTACTCTAAAGCATGTAAAAGCTGTTGGTTGGTTTATTGATGAGTATGGCAAGGCGCAAGTATCTATTAATCTTATAAATTATATGGAAACTTCAATATATAAAGTATTTGAAGAAATTAGAAATCAAGCAAGAAAACGAGGATTAAGAGTGACCGGAAGCGAAATCGTAGGTCTCGTTCCTAAAAAATCTTTAATTGATACAGGTATTTATTATTTAAAAAAGCAAAATAGGCCTATCTCTATACCAGATGAAGAAATAATCCATATAGCTATTGAATCTCTTGGTTTGAATGATATATCTAATTTTAATCAGAATAGCTCAATCATAGAAAATAGATTAGTTAGTACTAATTCTAAATTAAAAGATTTTACATTACATGATTTTATCAATGAGGTATCTATAGATTCTCCCGCTCCTGGAGGAGGTAGTGTTAGCGCATTGGTTGGAGGATTATCTTCTGCTCTTATTTCAATGGTTTCTAATCTATCATATAATAAAAAAGGATATGAAAAACATAATTTTAAATTTGAAGAAATTGGTTCTAAAGCTCAAAATATAAAAAGAGAGTTAATTCGATTAGTTGATGAAGATACTGAAGCTTTTAACATGATTATGGAAGCTTTTAAAATGCCTAAAAAAACTGAAGAGGATCGTATTGATAGATCNAATGCAATAGAAAAAGCTACAAAGAATGCAATTGAAACGCCATTACTAATGATGAAACTGTCATTAGAATTATTAAAATTATCTAAGCAGATTGCAAAAATTGGCAATAAAAATTCTTTATCAGATGCAGGAGTTGCTTCAGAAATGGCATTTTCTTCAATTAATGGCGCATATATGAATGTACTCATAAATCTAAAAGATATTACTGATACTAAATACTCTGAAAATATTATTAAAAAGAGTAATCTTTTAATTGAAAAATCAAAAAAAGAAATTGATTTAGCTAGAAATTATATACATAAAAAAATATGAGTAATTTAATAAAAATAATAAATCCTGATTTAATCGATAAGATTGCTGCCGGGGAAGTGATTGAGAGACCTGCATCTATAATTAAAGAGCTTGTAGAAAACTCTATAGATGCTAATTCTAAATCAATTGAAATTAATATTGATAATGGTGGTATTGATTTAATTACCGTAAAAGATAATGGANATGGGATTAAACAGAATCAGATTCAATTAGCTTTTCAGAGACATGCAACTAGTAAAATATCAACATTAGATGATTTAGATAAAATATCAACATTAGGTTTTAGGGGAGAAGCTTTACCTAGTATAGCATCTGTTAGTCATGTAAATATTAAGACTTCAGATGATAATACTGCTAACGAATTTACTATTCAGGCAGGTAAAGAAGGAAAAATTAAGCCTTGCTCTAGAGGAAAAGGTACTACTATTAGCATACGAAGACTTTTTGAGAATCTTCCTGCTCGAAAAAAATTTTTAAAATCTCCAGAATCAGAACAAATTGCTATTACAAAACTTTTAAAACAGTACTTTTTATCATACCCTGAGATTTCATTTAAATATTCAAACTCAAAAAAAACTATATTTAATTTAAATGGAAACTCTCTTGAAAATAGAATCTCTGATATATTTGGAGGTACTTATTTAAAAGAATTAATTAGTGTTAATAATAATAAGGGGCCTTATTCTATATCAGGCTATTTAGGTAATATCAATTTGGCTAGAAAAAGAATAGGAGAACAATATTTGTTTGTTAATGGACGGTTTATATTAAATAGAATGATTAATCATTCTATTTATCGTTCATATGCAAGTTTACTCGATAGGGGAGAGTATCCTTTTTTTGTATTAAATCTATGTATCGACCCATCTCTTTTTGATATTAACGTTCACCCATCTAAGCGTGAAATTCGATTCGAGAATGAATGGAAGGCTAATCAGTTTATAAAAGAATCTATTATAAAATCTTTAAAAAATATCACAAAAACAGCCCCTACATTTAATTTTAATATCCCTGATAAACAAATTAATGTATCTAGAGAATTAGAATTAGACTATGATAAAATTTCATATCAAAACATCGATGATATTGTTACTAGCAAAGAATCAGATTCTTTAAATAATAAAATTGATGAAATATTATCTGATGAAACAAAGGAAATTGATTTAAATATTGATGATGTCTGGCAAATACACAATAAATATTTAGTTACACGTTTAAATGACNGTATGGTGATCATTGATCAGCATGTCGCTCATGAGAGAATTTTATATGATTCTGCTATTGATGGATTGAATAATAGATATGCAGAGTCTCAAACAGTCCTCTTTCCTAAAACATTAGATTTTAAGGGAGATGAATATGATATTCTTATAAAGTTATTACCATACCTAGATAAAATAGGTTTTAAAATTAGGGAATTCGGCGAAAATAAAATTATCATTGAAGGAATTCCTGTCTATATGAAAAATAATGATGAAATAGCTCTAATTAAAGACATCATTGATAAATATGATACATATGGAGATAATGAGAGCGAATTATATGATAAATTAGCAGCAAACTATTCTTGCAAGGCAGCTGTCAAGGCTGGTGATAAATTAGAAGATAATGAAATAAAGCATTTAATTAATAAATTATTTCAATCACCAAATCCATATTTTTGCCCACATGGACGCCCTATTATTGTAAATTTAACAATAGAAGAACTAGATAAAAGATTTGAACGCTTATAAAAGGATTGTAAAAAAATGAATAAAAAAAATTATTTTATAACTGGATTATTTTCAATTATTCCTCTCGCAATAACTTATTATATCATAGTATCCTTAATTTCAATATTTTCTAAGCCAGGACAAAACTTAATAAAATATATAC
Source organism: Fidelibacterota bacterium (assembly GCA_002703645.1). Taxonomy (GTDB): domain Bacteria; phylum Fidelibacterota; class Marinisomatia; order SCGC-AAA003-L08; family D37C17; genus TMED161. The sequence goes on from NZUX01000024.1 coordinate 27,022, forward strand.
TCCCAGAAGTAGAACTACCTTTAATAGAATTATTTATAGGATTCACATTAACCTTTCTTTTTATTTATTTTCTAGGATTAATCATTTCAAATGTTTTGGGTAAAAAGCTTTACAACTTTTTTGAAAATATTCTCTCTAAAATTCCACTTGTTAGCTATATATATAATACCATTAAACAAATCACAGAAACGCTAACCATTTCTCAAAAGCAAGCTTTTAAGAAAGTAGTCTACATTGAATATCCAAAAGAAAATATATGGACGATTGCTCTTGTTACGGGGGAATCACGAGATAAAACAGGAGTGGATTATTATCAGATTTTTGTTCCAACTACACCTAACCCTACTTCAGGATTTATGCTTTATATTAAAAAGTCTGATGCCAAAGAAACTAATTTATCTATTGATGAAGGACTTAAAATTGTAATCTCAGGAGGAATGCTAGCTCCTAAGCAGAATGAAATTTAAAGTTATAGATAATTAAACTAATTCCTTTTCCATAATATTAATAGTCTCCTCAATTTGAGATATATCTTTAGAAAAAAGTATTTTCTTTCTCCAATAAGAGGCATTTTTAAATCCTTTTAGATACCAGCTAAAATGCTTTTTTGTTAAATTGACACATATACGTTCTTCTTTATTTTCTTTTAGTAGATTATAATGCTTTATGCAAATTGTTAATATATCCGAGATTTTCGTTTCTTTTTTAGCATTTCCTTTGTTGTAATTATTAATATCTCTAAATATCCATGGATTGCCAAGCGCGGCTCTTCCAATCATAACAGCATCACACTTTGTCTGTTTTAATATTTTAATATAATCATCTATTGTTTTTACATCTCCATTTCCAATTACTGGGATATTTACGTTTTCTTTTAAAACTTTAATAGAATTCCAATCTGCAGAACCTTCAAATCTTTGCGAGGTTGTCCTTGGGTGTAACGTAATTGCACTTACACCCACCTCTTCTAAAATTTGTCCAGCTTTTACGAAAACCTCTGAATCACTGCACCAGCCTGATCTCATTTTAACAGTTACAGGAGTATCTTTTACTTTCTCAACAACAGCTGAAGTTATATCTCTCATTAAGTTTAAATCTTTTAGTGCGGCTGATCCCGCACCTTTTTTTGTTACCTTAGGTACAGGGCAGCCATAATTTATATCAATAATATCAGGAGAAAAGCGCTCCTCTATCATTTTTGCTGACAAACCTACAGCTTCAGGGGTTTCTCCGAATATTTGAACCCCTATAGGTCTCTCTTCATCAATGAATTCAATTAAATCTAATGTTTTTTTATTTTCTCTTATTATTCCATTTGAGCTAACAAATTCGGTATATACAAGGTCTGCTCCCATATCTTTGCATATTATTCTAAAGGGGAGATCTGTAACTCCTGCCATAGGGGCTAAAAGTATTGAATTTTTTATATCTATATTCCCGATTTTCAAAATTTAATATTAAACTCGTATAAATTGTTCTATATAATAATAATTTTAATTAGGTAAATTAAGAACATGGATGGATTAAAAGCTATACTTCAATCACTTGGTGCTTTACCTATGTTTCTTTTGATGTTTATTATACTTTACTTCGTATTGATTAGACCTCAAATAAAAGAACAGAAAGATAGAGATGCTATGTTATCTAATTTAAAAAAGAATGATCGAGTACTAACACGAGGGGGAATTGTAGGTAAGATAGTAGAATTTCAAGGTAAGGATAAAGAATATGCAATATTAGATAATGATACTGGTGTGAAAATTAAAATTTTAAAAAGATATGTAGTTTCCTTAATTGAAAAAAAATAATAATTAAATTGTATGAAAATTTTATTTTTTGGAAATGCGGATTTTGGAATACCTAGTTTAGAGTACCTGTATCAATCTAATTATGAATTTTTATCTGTAGTAACCAATAGAGATAAAAAATCTGGAAGAGGGAAAAAGTATTCCTCAACACCTATAAAAGAATATTCACTTAAAAATAAAATTCCTACTATAGAAGTAGAAGATTTAAATAATCATAATTTTGAGAATACAATTAAGGAATTGAATCCTGACTTGATTATTGTTATTGCATATAGAATATTACCTGAAAAAATATTTAGCATCCCTACTTTTGGAACCATGAATTTACATGCTTCTTTGCTACCTAAGTATAGAGGAGCTGCACCAATCCAAAGAGCAATATTAAATAATGAAATAGAAACAGGGATTTCAACCTTTTTAATTGATAGTAATGTCGATACTGGAAATATTATAAAACAGAAAAAGATTGAAATAAGTGAATCTGATAATTATGGGGATATATATTCAAAATTATCAAAAAAAGGCCCACAATTAATAGAAGAGTCAATAAATCATATTATTAATAAAAAACCATTAATCAAGCAGAATGATGATTTTACATATGCAAAAAAAATAAAAAAAAATGAAAATCAAATTAATTGGAATTTAAATTCTAAAGATATAATTAATACTGTGAGAGCTTTTGCTCCATACCCCGGAGCTTTTTCTTATATTAATAATAAAAGAATAAAAATATTAATTTCAAGGAAAATTCAATGTGATTTTTCTATTAATGCTGGATATATATATATAAATAGTAAATCTCTTATAGTTGGAACTGGTAATGGAGCTATTGAAGTTTTAGAGTTACAGCAAGAAGGTAAAAAGAAGATTGGAGCTTCTGACTTTATTAATGGACTTCCCTTGTCAGGAAACAATGAATTGAAATTTGAATTTAAAAAATAGACAAATCTGTTTAAAATTACTTCAAAAGTCATTGACTTCTCATTCCTTTGCAAATGAGATTATTTCTAATTATTATAATAATAGCAATTTAGATCAGAGTTCTAGAAAGAATATTAGTAATATGGTTTTGGGTGTTATTAGAATGCAAGGGCGCTATGATTATATATTATCAGATATTTATAATGGAGATTATGATAATATTAAACTAATATTGAAGAATATTCTAAGATTAGGATGCTATCAAATTGATAGAATGGATTCAATACCAAATCATGCTGCAGTTTCCACTTCTGTTGAAATAACAAAAAAAAATATATTTGGATATCAAAAATTAGTAAATGCTTTATTAAGAAAATATATTAATATTAAAGATGACTACGATTTGGATTTAAATGATTTGAATTCATTCAAACTTTTAAGTCATCCATCTTGGATTATAAATAAATGGATTGAAGATTTTGGAACTAAGAAAACAATTGAAATTTGCAATTATAATAATAATAATCCAGATATATGGTTTAGAATAAACGGACCAAATAGCAGACAAGATATAATCCATTATATAAAAAAAATGAAAATTAATTTTAAGTTTCATGAAATTGATGATTCTTTTTTTAAAGTATCATCAGCATCTAATCTAATTGATTCTAACTATTTTAGAGATGGTTTAGTAACAATTCAAACTCCTTTAAATGGGTTGATTGTGAAATTATTAGATCCAAAAAATTCTGATATTATAATAGATGGCTGTTCTGCTCCGGGAGGGAAGGGTACTTTTATTTCATCTATTGCACCTACAGCCAATATATATTCAATAGATAATGATAAGAAAAGATTTAAGAAGCTGCTAAATTCTATTGAACGTCATAAAATTAAAAATATAAAACCATTAATTTTAGATATGATATCAGACAAACTACCCTTAGCAAATAAAATCCTAATAGATGTTCCCTGCTCTGGAACTGGGGTTATTAATCGAAGAGCTGATTTAAGGTGGAGAAAAAAACTAATTGATATAGAAAAATCCTCAGTAATTCAGTATAATATACTAGATAACGCATCTAAGTTTTTGTCTGAAAAAGGGGTACTTGTATATAGTACCTGTTCTATAGAAAAAGAAGAAAATTTTAAAATTATTGATAAATTTCTATCTAAAAATAAAAATTTTATAATTGAAGATGCTACAAACTTTGTAAATAAAAAGGTTGTTAAGAATAATGCTATCGATATTTTACCAGGAGAATATAATTTAGATGGAGGCTTTGCAGTAAGATTAAAAAAAGTATAATTATAATTAAATATTCATTCCAATACTTTCTATCTTTGTCAATACTATCTTTAATTGGAGTTCTAATAATAGATAATTTCCTGCTACCTTATTATGTGGGTAGCGATAAAAATGTCTTCCTTCCAGATTGTCGAGGAGAATATCAAGATGAGGCTACAAAAATCCTAAGTGATTTAAATCTTGATGTTAAAATTATTAATTTAGCATTTAATCCTTCTGATAAACCGGGTACAGTAATAAAAATGTTCCCTCCTCCTTTTACAAAAGTTAAGGAAAATAGGCTGATTACTATTTCTATAGCAGGTTCTCAGAAAAATGTTATAATTCCAGATCTGCATAATATTTCTCTTAGAAATGCTCAAATTGAAATTTTAAATTTAGATTTATTATTAGATACAGTTATGTACGAATTTAATTCAAACGTAAAAAATGGCTATGTGTCATTTCAAATACCAAAGAAGGGGACTATGACTAAAACAGGCACCTCGATTTCCTTAGGTATAAGCAAGGGAGTTCCTCCTGATTATTTTATTGTTCCGGATTTAATTAATTATCCATTTAAAAAGGCATTGGAAAAAATTCAGTTTGAAGGTCTTAGAGTAGGTAGTAAAACTTATGAGTATCAACCCAACCTTCTACCTAATACTATAATTGATCAAAGTTTTCCACCAGGATTAAAAGTGACAATACCTGTAAAAATTGACTTAGTAATTAGCAAGGAGACAAATGAAGAATAGAATAATTTCACCATCTTTATTATCAGCAGATTTTTCAAAACTAAAAGAGCAAATAGATGTAGTCGTAGATGCTGGTGCAACTCGTTTACATCTAGATGTTATGGATGGACACTTTGTCCCGAACTTTACATTTGGACCCTTTATTGTTAAGGCTATTAGAAAATTAACGGATGCGCACTTGGAGACTCATTTAATGATTTCAAACCCTGAAAAATATTTACAGGATTTTATTGATGCTGGTTCTGATACCTTGATTTTTCATTATGAAGCTAGTAATGATATTAATCGTGATATCGATATAATTAAAAGCAATAATATACTTGCTGGAATTGCAATAAACCCAGATACTGATATTAGTAATATTCTTCCTTTTTTAGATAGCTTGGATTATGTCTTAATAATGTCAGTAAATCCAGGTTTTGGAGGGCAAGGTTTTATAGATGAAACTTTAGAGAAAATGAAGAAACTTTCAAGTTTATCTTTAAAGTATGATTTTATTGTTGGTGTTGATGGGGGCGTTAATCTTAATACTATTAATAAAGTTTACGAAACTGGCGTAGATGTTACGATTGTAGGATCTGGGTTATATAAATCAGATAATATTAATAAACGTTTCAATGATTTAATGAAGAGATAATCAAATTGCTATATAAATATGAACTAATAAGAAAATCTATTCATCTTTCTAGCTTAATAATTCCAATATCTTTATTTTATTTTGATAAATATTTTATATTGAATTTATTAATACCACTATCCATAGCTTATATAGCTATAGATTGTCTCCGAATTAATTCTACAAAAGTATCTAATCTTTATAATAAGTATCTAGGAAGCATAACTAGAGACTTTGAATTTAATAGTTTAACTGGAGCTTCTTATATATTTGCTTCTACATGCTTAATAATCTCTCTATTCCCAAATAATATTGCAATTCCATCTTTATTAATAATGAGTATATCAGATTCAATGGCCTCAATTATTGGAAGAAAATATGGAAAAGTATATTTTTTAAAGAAATCTCTTGAAGGTAGCATTGCTTTTTTCTTATCATCAATTTTAATTATCATATTCCTTGATATAAAATTATTCCCAGCTATAGCTTCTATATTAGTTTGTACTTTAGTTGAGGCCTATCAGCTCTTTAATATAGATGATAATTTTTCAGTTCCATTCTCTTTTGCCTTTACATATACCTTATTTGAAAAAATTATTGCCAATGGATTAATTTAATGGGTTTTTTGTCAAGTATATATTTATGGCTAATTCCACTTGCTACTTTACCTTTACTTATACATCTTTTTTATAATAAAAAATATCATTTAGTAGAGTTTAGTAGTATAAAATTTCTAAAAGACTTAGAGGCAGACTCTATAAAACGTGCACACATATTAGAGCTAATTCTTTTAATTATTCGAACTCTTATTATTATTTTTATAATTTTAATGCTTGCAAGGCCAGTTATTAAAAATTATTCATTTGAATCCTATTTAAATAATAATGAACCTATTTATTGCGCAATAGCATTAGATGATTCATTTTCAATGACAAGGATAAATAAAACTATTTATATTAAAGATATATTCCTAGATAAGGTAAATAGTATTATAAATACTCTGCCTGAAAAATCGCAAATATCAATCTTTAAATTATCTAATCAGAATTTAATTTTTGAGGGTCTAAAGGAGGAGTTTTCTCCTCAAATGTTAACTGGGAAAATGGGGCAGGGAAGTATTGATGTTTTTGAATTTGTTAGCTATTTAAAAAATCAAGGAATAGGTATAAATAAGGAAATTCATATACTATCTGATTTGCAAGACTATTCTTTTAAAAATATCAAAGAAATATCTTTAAAAGATTGGAATTGTTTTATACATGAGCTCAATTATATTGATAATAATCTTTCAATTTCTTCTGTAGAGATTAAAAATGATATTATTTCAATAAATAAACAAATAAACATAGATGTTTCTATCCAGAATAATGGTAATAATAATGCTAAAAATGCATTATTGGTTTTAAATATAGATAATTTAAATGTAGGTCAACAGCAAATTGATTTAAATGCAGGAGAGTCTTCTTATTATAGATTTTCTACAGTATTAACAGATATGGGAAATCATACAGGTCAGATTGAATTGATATATGATAATTATGATTTAGATAATTCCTATCTATTTGATTTAAGTATACCTGAAAATATAAATATAGGAATCCTTTATGATGATTTTGATGACTTCAAGTTTATGGGTAATTCATTAAAAGCATTAAATGATAATTTTAAGAATCTGACGATATCACTTTGGGATGATATAATAAAAAATGAATTTCTACTTATAAATTCTGATATTGTATTTGTATTTGGTTATAATTATATATCAAATAATTTCTTAGAAACATCAATATTAGAGTCTCTTAATAATGGGGCTAATGTATATATCTACCCATCTAGTAGTGATGAAATTGATAATGTTAATAATGATTTCTTTGACTTTCTATCAATTGATTCATCGGAAATTGATTTTGTAGAATATAAAAATGATAATGGTGTTAAAATTCTATCGAGAAATTTAAGAAACAAAGATTTACTTGCTATCTTAGGACAAAAAGAAGAGAGCATAAATTATACATATATGAATATTTATAAATATTTTAGTCTACCTAATGATGGAAGAGTCCATATTGCAATTGATGGAGAAACCATATGGAATGAGTACTCTATTGGTAAGGGGAGTGTGAATATTTTAGGATTTCTTCCGACACTTGAATGGACAAACCTTCCCATTAAAGCATCTTTTATATCATGGATTGACTATCTAGCGACACGTCAAATGGATAATTTAAATAAAACATACCAAGTGGGTGATAAGTTTAATAGTTTTGATGAAAATTATACTATAATTCTTCCTGATCAAAAAAAATATGAATATAATAGTAGCCCCAATAATTTNTTNGAATTNCCNATAAGAGGTAAGTATATCTTTAAGAATAAAGATAATATNAGAGATNTTTTAGTAAACCCCCCATCCAATGAATTATTTTACAATAANATATCGAANGATGAGCTAGGTNAGCTNTTTTACAATNTTCATATTTTAGATTCAGATAAAAATGNAGAAAGTAAAATTAAAGAAGCTAGGTNTGGNATTGAACTTTGGAAATATTTTTTATATATAGTTATAATTTTAATTTTAATTGAAATGGTAATATCNAATCAGTTTTTTAGAAGAAATTAAAAGAGTAAACCATAAAGGTATTATTCTAGGTATAAGAAAAAATCGAATACCGATGAGCGAACTAAAAGAAGATCTTCGGGAAATTCAGCTTCTTTCAGAAACCTTAGGAATAGATATTGTGGATACATCTATTCATAATTTAAAATCCATCCATCCATCTACATTTATAAGCAAAACAAAAGCTGAAGAGATTGTTAGTAAAGCAAAAATGCTCAAATGCAACAATATTATATTAAATGATGACATTTCCCCGGCACAGATGAAAAACCTTCAAAATATAGCGGGTTTTGATGTCAGAATTCTAGATAGAACGGGAATTATTATTGATATATTTAATATACATGCTAAA
>NZUX01000025.1 GCA_002703645.1 Fidelibacterota bacterium
TCACGATTTAAAAAAGGTGGATTTCATATGGCATATAATACAAATATTCCGATTATACCAGTTGGTTGTATAGGAGCTTTTGAATTTAAGCCAAAGAATAGATGGACGTTATCTCCTAGAACAATTACATTAAATTTTGGAGAACCAATTGCTTCTGATGCTTATCAAAAACTTGGTGTTGATGGTATATTAAAAAAAACAGAAGAAGAAATTAAACGCTTAACTAATGGGAAATTTGAAGATGAATAATAAGGTAATGATTGTTACAGGAAGTGATGGAGAAACCGCTCAAGGTCTTATTAATTATTTTGCAGATAAATATGATCATATTATTGGATTTAGTCGTCAGCAAAAAGTGGTATATCAGCAAGAATCAGTAGAAACAATGCAGGTTGATATGCTGAATAATACGCAAATAAATAGTGCAATTGATAATGTCATTGCAAGATACAAACAGATTGATGGATGGATTAATTGTGTTGGCGGATTTAGTATGGGTGATTTAATTGAGGATACAGAGGATTGGGAAAAAATGCATTCTATAAATTTTTATACCTGTTTAAATGGATGCCGCTCTATTCTTCCTCGTTTTAAAAATCAAAATCATGGCTGTATAATTAATTTTGGATCTAAGGCAGCATTAGATGGTTTCCCTACTGCTAGCTCATATCTTATCAGTAAATCGGCGGTTCATTATTTAACAAAACTAATTGATATAGAATTAAATGATAGTCAAGTTCGTTGCAATGCAATTCTTCCAGGTATTATTGATACGCAAGCAAATCGTATAGCGATGCCTGATGAAGATTATACCCAATGGGAAACAATTGAACAGATAGGATATCGGATTGATACTATTTTAAAAGATAATATCAGTGGAGAGCTTATTACGTTATAAAATTAGTACAAGATTAGTATTGCTTTTCTAGTACTAATGTCATTGCACCTGACATAGTCATTCCCATCATGTCATCCATATCATCATGGTCATCATCATGATCCTCATCATCAAACATATCCATATCCATTGGAAATACCATTGTTGCAGTATCTCCATCTATAGTTATCGTTCCAGACATAACTTCTAACCCATGATCGTCATCTCCGTGGTCGTCATGATCGTCATCACTTCCATAAGTAATTGTAATATCAGTACCATCAACTTCTACAAGAGCATAAGATGTTTCTGTCATTTCTCCATCACCATCATCATTATAAGTTGCAACTATAGTCATATCTCCATGGTCTCCATGGTCTACAATTGTAATAGTCTGAGAAAGCATTTCCATTGTAGCTCCACAACAAAGATCTTCAGTTCCTGATGCAGAGCATATATTACCAGAAAGTGTACCACCCATTTCTGTGCAAGAAGCTCCTGCATAGATAGCTATTGTTGTTTCATCTAAAACACAACCATCTGCTTCAGTGTATGTTCCTCCCATATATGTACAAGAGTAAGCATCAACGCCAGAAAACATCAATCCATAATCTATAGACATTGTCATATCAGATGATTGTGATGTTGTATCCCAAGTTCCAGCGAGATTTTCAACTGTTAAACAATTTCCATAGCAATCACAATTTTCTGAAGGGCCATCACCATTTACTACACCACACTCATCAGTACAAGAGCTATTATCACCACCCCAAATTCCACATTCATCTTGGATACAGTTATTTGTTTCATCTGTATCGCAGACTCCACATATATCAACGCTTGCTCCTTCACCATTAATACATTCACAACCTTCCTCAGCATACCAACACGAATTATTATCAATTGTAGCATTTGAATTATAGTTACAGGCTTGGGAATCAAGACACCCATGAACATTTTGAGGTTCTGCAGGAGTATTTTCACATCCCAAAAGTAGTAATAATATGATTAAGATATTATTAATCTTCATTTTGATTAAATAATTTTTTATAGTTTCCTAAACCTTCTTTATCCAAATCGTCATACTTAATAAACTTTAATGATGCAGAATTAATACAATATCGCATACCTGTTGGATTCGGTCCATCATTAAATAAGTGACCCAAATGTGAATTTGAAGATGTTGATTTAAGTTCAATACGCTTATAGCCTGTTTCATAATCATCACTTTCTTTAACGGATTCATCATCAATAATATCATAAAATGATGGCCAGCCAGTACCAGAATCATATTTATGTATAGAGCAAAATAGTGGTTTACCAGATACAATATCGACATATATTCCATCCTCTTTATTATCCCAATATTCATTTTGGAATGGTGGTTCCGTAGAACAATTTTGCGTAACATCATATTGTAATTTTGTCAGTTTATCTTTCAATGGATTTACTTCCTCCTCCTTTTTTAATAGTTTATTACATGATATAGCTAATATCATAGTAAGAATTAATACTTTCATGATTCTTTGATTGCGCATAAATATTTAGTATAAAACATAGATAGTAGAATCAATGTATAGGGCAAGGTAAATAGCAGACCAATGCCATAAAGTAAAATCCCCAAAAAATTCATGCAAATTGTAGATATCCATAAAACAAATAAATCACCTTCATAGCCAGTGGTCATATCTAAACTTTTTTTAATAGCTTGAATAGCTCCCAAGTTTTGATCAACTATATAATAAATAAAGAAATAGGCTTTAATCCATAGATAGGTTGCTCCAATACAGTATGCTAATACTACTATTATACCAATTGTTGAATTTGTAATGGACTGAAGAAGCATTTCCATTGTTATATTTTCAGCACTCATATCTATTGATGAGGTGGTAAGTAATACAATCATTCCAAGTATCACTAGAGAAAATGTAATGATAAAGCTACCTGCGATAGCTTGAAAAACTTTTGGGAAGTAGATAAATAAACTTTTAAAACTATCAGTAGCTTGCTCCCTTAATATTTGTAGTATTTGCATAATAGCCCATAGACTGATTGTAGTNGTGANAACGAGATATGTAATATGAAAAATAAAGTAAGGAANACTATATGCTGGGAATAGCATACCAATAATAATTGGTATCATATGCTGTATAACAAATAATAATATTCCAATATTGATAACGAACTGAGCATTTTTTTTGAAAAGCTCAAAAGATTTAATAAATAATTCTCTTTTTGAGATAGATATCATTAGATTATAAACAAGTTAATTTATACGATAATATAACGTGAATTCAATAATCAAAATAATGAAATACTTTTCTTTCTTAATGTTAATAATGGCTATGGCTTTTTCAGCTTATTTGCGTGATATCCCCATCGAATTAACAATGCCTAATGGAGAAATCTTTAGTTGCTTTGTATCTGGAGATGAATTTTATAATCGGTTTCATGATGAAAATGGCTATACTATTATTCAAAGTCAAGAGGATGGGTATTATTACTATGCAAAAATGATTAATCAGAATATAGTGCCATCAACTTATCGAGCAGATCTAAACTATAATCCACAGGCACTTGGTTTTACAAAAAACATTATTATTCCAAAAGATCAGTATCTTTCAATACGTGAAAGAAAATGGGCAGGAATAGAAAGACGCGATGCGCCGACTATTGGTACAGTTAATAACCTGAATGTTTTTATACGATTTGCTGATGAGCAAGAATTTGGTAATGCAAGAAGCTATTATGATGAACCATTTAATAGTGAAAATGGACCATCAATGAAACATTATTTTGACGAGGTATCTTATGGATTATTAACGGTTAATACAATTCATTATCCTATATGTGATGATGATAGTAATTTATCTTATCAAGATGGATATCCGCGAAGCTATTATCAACCTTATAACGCCGTAACAAATCTTAATGGATATAGTAATGACAACCAGCGTACACAAAGAGAGCATGAATTGCTTCAAAATGCAATTTCTTTTATTGAATCAGAAGTTCCAGAGGATTTAAATATTGATGCAGATGATGATGGTAATGTTGATAATGTTACGTTTTTGATATATGGCGTTCCAGGGGGTTGGGCAGATTTACTGTGGCCACATAGATGGGCGCTGTATTCGGTAGAGTCCTACATTAATAATAAAAGAGTTTGGGATTATAATTTTAATTTAGCATCTGGCCCGTATTTTTCAGTAGGTACCCTATGCCATGAATTTGCTCATTCATTAGGTGCGCCAGATTTATATCACTATTGGGATGATTCGGCTCCTGTAGCTGTTGGTGGATGGGATGTAATGGATGCCACATCAGATATTCCACAGTGGCCAAGTGCATATATTAAATATCGATATTTTGATTGGATTGAGCTTACTGATGCATCTGGAGGAGGAACATTTACTCTCAATCCACTTGGGTTACCAGATAATAATGCATATAGATTAGATTCAGTAAATCCCAATGAATATTTTGTAATTGAATATAGAACTCAAGAGGGTATATATGATGTATATGCACCTGGCAATGATCAGGGTATTGTAATTTATAGAGTTAATAATTTATATAATGGTCAAGGTAATGCGAATGGCCCCCCAGATGAGTTATATGTTTATAGAACTGGAGGTACTTTGACCACTAGTGGTTCTTTTGGTGGAGCTGTTTTTAGTGAATCAACTGGGCGTACTCAATTTAACGATACAACAGATCCTTCTTCATTTTTAAGTGATGGTTCAATGGGTGGAATTAATATTATAAATATTGGAGAGGCTGGAGATACAATTGAATTTACAGTATTAAATTTAATGTTATTAGGAAACTTTTTTGGTGCTATGAATGATTCTGATGGAGATGGTATACTCAATCCAGGGGAGTCTGCAGTTTTAGAGTTTAATATGAATAATATGTCAGATGATGTACTCGCTTATGCTATTACAGGAACCTTATCTAGTGAGCATCCTATTACATTCCCAAATCCAATTATTGAATTTGGAGATCTTGATGGGAATCAATCTTCATATTCTTATTTTTCTGAAATGATACTATCCGAAGATATTTCATTAGGCAATATTCCAATATTGCTTGAAATTAATGCTGAATATATACAAGGGAGCAATCTTCTATTTTATAATGATACTTACAGTTTTGATATTAATGTTAGTTTAAATCAGAGTGGATTTCCCAATGAATTTTATTTTCCTTCTAGTTCATCTCCTATTATGATGAATGTCGATAATGATGCTGATAAAGAAATTATTTTTGGAGATTTTGATGGAAAGATTAGAGCTTTCAACACTGATGGAAGTGAAGTGAATAATAATACATATCCATACTCTACAGGAAACCAGATATGGGGATCTCCAGCTTCTGCAGATATTGATTTAGATGGTATACAGGATTTTATTATTGGTTCAAAAGATAAATATTTATATTTCTTTGATGAAATTGGCTTTAAGGGTTCATACTATTCTGATAGTTATCTTATTGGGACCCCATCCATTGGGAATATTGATGATGATCCTGAGTTAGAAATTATTATTGGTGGATATTCATCGGGCGATGGAAGAAAATTATTTGCGGTTAATCATGATCAAACACCAGTTGATGGATTTCCAGTTGATATTGGAGAAAAAATTAAGCATGGTGTTGCACTTGCTGATTTTAATAATAATGGAAAAGATGACATTGTATTTGGAACAGATAGCGATAACATTTATTTACTAAATGATGATGGTAGTATTGCTGATGGATTTCCATTTTTAACAGGTGGCAATATTAGTAGTGCTCCTACTATTTTAGAGGTAGATAGCAATTTGCTTATTATAGCAGGTAGTAATGATGATCATTTATATGCAATTAATTCTAATGGATTATTAGAATTTGCTTTTGAAGCAGATAGCAATATAGAAACCTCTCCATCATTTTTAGATTATGATAATAGCTGTTATATTTTCTTTGGTGATAACAGTGGTATGCTCTATGGTATTGATTATCATGGTAATTTATTACCGTCATTTCCAATTGATATTGGAAGTAATATTATTAAATCAATCGTCATATCTGACCTTGATTTAGATTATATCCCTGAACTTATATTTGGAACCGAATCCGGAGATATGCATGCATTTAACATTCATGGTATGACATATCATCAAATGCCAATTGAATATCCTTTTTCATATTATAGTGCCCCGATGATTTATGATTTAGATAACGATTCAGATCTTGAAATAATTGCGGGTACTAGTTTATCAATTAACGCATTTGATATTAAACAAGAAGGAAGTAATGTGGATTATTGGTCCATGTTTAGAGGTGATCATATGCGTTCTGGATTTCATGTTTTTACTCCTTTATGTGAATATGGAGATATTAATACAGATGGAAATATTGATATTCTTGATATCTTAGAACAAATTAATTTTATTCTTGATATTGTTACTCCCTCAGAGTCTGATATTTGCGCTAGTGATTTAAACGATGATAGCAATATTGATTTATTAGATAGTATTTTACTTATTAATTTAATTATTAATCCGTAGAGCTTATGACTCCTTATATGAAATTCTTACATGTATGGAGTGTTAATATTATTCTACTATTGTTTATTTTTGGTGCTATTGGTTATATACTGAATGAAAAAACAAATAAACAAATTCTTACAAACCAATTAATTCGATATTATCGTATTATTATATTTATTACATTTATTACAGGCTTATTAATGGTGATGGAGAATATCTTTTGGATAAGTTTTCCCATATTCCAATATAAACTTTTCATTTTTAGTATGTTAATTTTATTTTCAACATTCTATACTAAGTTTTTTCTTACTAAGTCTAATATCCATTCTATAATTACCATTCTAATATTCATATGTATATATTCTATTTCAATGCTTATAGGCTCATATATTAATGTCTAAAAACTCTACTGGATATAAGGCACAATGCAATGGTAATGATTTTATTATTATTATTAAAGATAAGTTATTAACTCCATTAAGTAAAAAATTTATACAAGCTCAATGTAATAGAAAAAATGGTGTTGGAGCAGATGGATTGATTGTAGTTGATTTAAGCATTGATGGNTATGATTTTAAAATGGATTACTATAATAATGATGGAAGCTGGGAGACTATGTGTGCCAATGGGGCTTTATGTGTGATTAATATCCTTATATCGAATAATCATAACTTTATCTACAATAAATTTGTAGCGGGTGATGGTGAACATAAATTAGATATTAAAAATGAAATCATTAGCATTAAAATGAAATCACCATGCTTTAAAACAGATATAATCAAAATCTCTGATTATTTAGGTGCTCATATTGATTCAGGAGCTAAACACTTTGTAATGCTTTCTAATATTGACAATATTGATGAATTATATAGTATTGGGCAATCTATACGTTATGATAAACACTTCGCTCCATCAGGTTTAAATGTTAATTTTTTAAAAATTATTAATTCACAAGAAATTCATGTTATTACTTATGAAAAAGGTATTGAAGAAATTATGCGTTCATGTGGATCAGGATCAGTTGCAGCTGCATTTTATGGATCACATCATAAGGAGTTAAAGAGTCCTTTAACTATTACAAATCCCGGTGNAAAAATGAAATTAATTTTTAATGATAATTGGGATGATGTTTGGCTATCAAGTAATCCAACTATTGAATTTGAAGTAAATATTAACTAATACTTATTTTTTTTAGAATATTGAGAATTAATTTTGAAAACTGATTACTGCTTTTTTCAGCTTGTTCAATAACTTCCGTATGTGTTAGGGGATTTTTTGATATACCCACTGCATAATTTGTTAAACATGCAATTCCCAGTAACTTGATTTTTAAATCATGGGCTCTTTCTATTTCTGGTACAGTTGACATTCCCACAGCCTGTATATCTAGATTTTGCATAAATTCAATTTCAGCTTTAGTTTCATAAGTTGGCCCCAGGGTCCATCCATAAGTTCCCGTACGAATTGATAAGTTCATTTCCTGCATTGATTCTATTGCAATACGATATAAATTGGAATCATAGTATTTATCTCCATACTTACGATCTATGATATCGATTGCATTACGAAAAGTCATATCTATATGCGAATCAATCACCATCAAATCTCCTGGCTTCCAAGATGATTCTAAGCAGCCCGATGAGTTGGTTGTAATAATGTTTTGGCATCCAAGCATATGAAAAATATCAATAATTATATGAGTATTTTCATAAGATAATCCCTCATAATAATGAAAACGACCATTAGCACAAATAATATTCATATTATTGACTTTTCCAATAATAAATTCACCAGCATGNCCATCTACAGTAGTGTTTATAAATGATGGAATATCAGAATATTGAATAATTAAAACATCATCTAAAGANGATGCAATTTTTTGAAGTCCAGAACCTANTACAATTCCAACCATANGAGGNTTATCTATTTTTTCTTTTAAAAATTTTATAATTGGTTCAATCATGATGTCTTAGTTGATAACTGACCACACGCAGCATCAATATCTATTCCCTTACTCCAACGAACTAGTGTTTGATAGTGTTTTTGATTTTTATGTAGTATCTCAATAAACTTATTAATTATTTCAGCATTAGGTCTTTTATATTCATTTCCAATATCATTAAATGGAATAACATTAATTTTACATTTTAGCAGGTTTCCATAATATGATAATTTTTCAGCATCCTCTTTAGAATCATTAATACCTTTTAATAGTACGTATTCGAGCATAATCATATTCTTTTTATCAGTTGGATATTTTTCTAATTCTTCAATTATCATATTAATATTCCACTTTTTATTAATTGGAATAATTTTTGTCCTTGTATTATCATCAGTAGCATTTAACGAAATTGCAAGCTTATAACCTCTCTTTTCATCTATAAACTGTTTAATTTTTGGTAAAATTCCTGATGTCGAGATAGTGATTCTATTTCTTCCTAAATTCATTCCATTATGATCATGGAGAATATCTGCTGATTTCATGACTTCATTATAGTTTAAAAAAGGCTCCCCCATCCCCATATATACAATATTGGTGATGGCTTCATCTCTAAGATTCGAGATATGAATGATTTGATCAATAATTTCTCCACATGTTAAATTTCTTTTAAATCCCATCATTCCTGTTGCACAAAATTGACAATCAACACTACATCCCACCTGTGATGATATGCATACAGTATGTAAGTTTTTATCAATCATGCTCACTGATTCAATTAATTTATGATCATGTGTTTTAAATAATATTTTTTTTGTATTCTCATATTCTGACTCTTGGATATTTTCAATATCTAGAGTGTTAAGTATATAATTATCTTTTATATAATTGCGTAGAGCTAAAGGGATATTATTCATTTGCATAATATCATCAATATGATGACGATACATCCATTGATATATTTGTTTTGCACGAAATGTTGGAATATCCTGTTTTTCACAGACTTCCATCAGTTCTTTTAGATTTAATCCTTTAATTTGCTTTTGTGTCATATTTTATTTACTTAAATTGCTAGCTCTACGTTTAAATTTAATACGTATTATTTAACATAATATTACTTTCTTTTATTATTAAAAGATACACTAATAAGGAAACATTATGGACAATATAGAAATAGTTAATCAATTAAATGAAAGTAAGGAAAAACTCTTTGCAATGATATCTAAGGTTATTATTGGCCAAAAGGATGTCATGGATCATTTATTTATTGCTCTTTTATGTAGAGGTCACATATTACTTGAAGGAGTTCCTGGACTTGCTAAAACATTACTTATTAAAACACTATCAGAGGCACTTGATTTAGACTTTAATCGAATTCAATTTACCCCCGATTTGATGCCTTCTGATATTACAGGTACAGATATCATTGAAGAAGATCAAGGAACATCAAAACGTAATTTCAGATTTTTTAAAGGACCAATTTTTGCAAATGTCATTCTTGCAGATGAAATTAATCGTACGCCACCTAAAACTCAATCAGCTTTATTGGAGGCTATGCAAGAAAATAGAGTAACTACAGGAGGGAATACCTATAAATTAGATAATCCATTTTTTGTTTTAGCTACTCAAAANCCTATTGAACAAGAAGGTACATATCCGCTACCTGAAGCCCAACTTGATCGATTTATGTTTAATATTTTAATTAATTATCCTAATAAATCAGAGGAAATAGAGATTGTTAAAACACTCACATCTTCAAATACTCAATCTATTGAACCTGTAATTTCGAAAGAAGAATTATCCAAATTTCAAGATTTAATTAAACATGTTCCTGTTGCAGATAATGTTATTGAGCATGCTGTTAATTTAGTTGCAATGACACGTCCGTCAGATGAGCGAGCACCTAAAATTACTAAAGATTGGCTTGAATGGGGTGCAGGCCCAAGAGCGAGTACTTTTTTAGTTATGGCTGCACAAGCTAAATGCCTTCTATCAGATAAAACAACTCCAGACATTGATGATATTAATCATGTTGCAAAACCAATACTTCGTCATAGAATTATAACTAATTTTACTGCTGAAGCTGATGGAGTTAGTAAAGAAGATATTTTAGATAGACTGATTGAAACAGCTAGAGTATAGCAGCTTAATATGAAAAAATCTAAATATTTAGATCCTGATTTACTATCAACGCTTCAGAATCTTTCAATTAAAGCAAAGTATGTTGTTGAAGGATTTATGCTTGGTCTTCACAAAAGTCCTTATCATGGATTTTCAGTTGAATTTTCAGAGCACCGTCCTTATGGGTTTGGTGATGAAGTGAGGCATATTGATTGGAAATTATGGTCAAAGACAGATAAATATTATATCAAGCAGTTTGAAGAGGAAACAAATTTAAAAGCACATATTATTTTAGATCAGAGTAACTCTATGGATTACGGGCAATCAAATAATACAAAATTTGAATATGCTAAACTGCTAGCAGCTTCATTTGCTTATATACTGATTAAACAACAAGATGCAGTAGGATTGGCTTTATTTGATGAAAAAATTAATAAGCTTATTCCTCCTCGAGCAGTTCCTAGTCATTTAAATATTTTATTATCTCATATGGAATCAGCAGAGCCAGGAGCACAAACTAATATTTCAAAAGCCTTACATCATTCTGCAGAAGGTATTAATAAGCGAGGATTAGTAATTGTTATATCTGATTTAATGGATGATGTGCATAGTACAATTAATGGATTGAGACATCTTCGTCATAAGGGTCATGAAGTAATAGTATTTCATATTTTAGATCATGATGAAGTTTCTTTTGATTTTAACCAAAGAATTAAATTCATTGATAAAGAAACTGGTGAGGAGATTACAACAGACCCATCTCAAATTCAGCAAGATTATATTACACATTTTAAAAATCATTGTGATGCATTGAAGAATGGTTGTAGACATAATCGCATCGAATATATTCCACTTCTTTCAAACCAATCTCTTGATACGGCATTATCTGAACTTCTTCTCAAGCGCAAAAACTATTAATTTTGTAATCTAAATCACATCTTTTCAAGATATATAATATTATATTGATTTAACGCCAATTTTGGTGATAGGAGGGGATAAGACCTAGTGTCAAATCACCAAGGTCTTATTATAGATAGCGGACAATTAAATTGTCCGCTATCACTATTTATGTGAGAACATTTATTAATTTATTGTTGGATTATATTTATCAAAAAATGGGATATATATAGTATTAATTTCTTTAATAATATTTTTCATTTGTTTTGCTCTAGAATTTGCTTCTTCCATTCCCTCTACATCAGCATCTAAAAAATAGTCACGTGCGGTATTAAAATTATCTTTTGCTAATTTTAAATTATTGATACTTTCTGTTTTTAGTGCTAGTCCTACATCACTGCCTTCATTAATCATAGTAATGACATTAGCTGCATTATCATAGTATTGAGAACCAGCACCCCTATAGGCTAAACCTATATTATAAAGTAGATAGCCAAAATAAGATCGATCAAGTTTTGCTCTATTTTGTTCTGCCTTTTTACCCCACTCAATAGCCTCTAAATAATTTTCAGTTACTAAATGCACTTCAAGAATAGCAAGAATGGAAGTAATGGACTCATTTTCATTATATGCATTTTTATATGTTATCAATGCAGCTTCATAATTACCTTGTTCTTTACTTATTTCAGCCTCAATTAAGTATAGTTCTGTTTTAGACTCTGCTTTCATTTCTTCTAACTTTAATCCTGCGCTAATAATTTCTTTAGCTTTATCTGAATCACCACTTTCTTTATGAAATTTAGCCAAGACAATATATGTTGAAGCATTTGTTGGATCAACGCGCAATGCAACATTGAATTGTTCCATAGATTCTTCAAGCTTTCCTTTTTCGTATAGCGATAAGGCACCATTATATAAATTTACCCATAATTCATCTTTGTATACATCAACAGCTTGTTCAATAGTTTTTAATATTGTATCATCTAGTATGATAGGTCGCTCTAGTAGTTGAGTAGGATTTCTTTTGATAGCCTCATCAAGCATATCAGCCATTTTAATCCATTTTCTTTGTGGTTTATATATTTCAATAGCCAGAAAATATGGCACAGATGCATCGTTAGCATGAATATCCATATTCAGTGCTTTGACACCATATTCTTCAGCTTTCTTAAAGTTTTTTTCTGAACGCGCTGATGTTTTTGCAGATGTAAACTCCATGCTGCGGGCAGCACTCGTAGAGCAATTCCAAAGAAATAGTATACATAGACTAAAAATTATATATTGAATTTTTTTATTCATTTTAATTTCCTTTTTTTATATCAATGATTTTAAAATCTCTACTCTCTGCTCAATATCATTTAAATTTAAGTTTAATATTTTATTTATTCCAAAGTCTGATACTGTAAATGATGCTACAGATGATGCGTAGAGCAAGGCTTCCATAATATTATCATCATACTTTGATAAATAACCAATCAGTCCACCTGCAAAGCTATCACCAGCTCCAGTAGGATCATACACATCAATATTAGGGATGCATGGAATTTTTTTTGTATCATTTTTAGTAACAAGCAAAGCCCCTTTTGCCCCCATTTTTATAATTACTGCATCTGGTCCCATATGAAGTATTTTTTTCCCAGCATGAATTAAATCAGAAGTTTTTGTTAATTGTATTGCTTCCTCATCATTTAGTAAAAATATATTTGATTTTTTTATAACTTCATGCAAACCCATAATATCTAGATCAATCCATAAGTTCATTGTATCTGATACGACAAGTGAAATATTNTTAGCCATTTTATTTAATACATCTAGTTGCAAGGAAGGGTGGATATTAGCTAAAAATAATATTCCATTATTATTTTTAGTATTTTTGATTTGAGGAGAAAAATGTTCAAATACTCCTAGTTCAGTAAATAAGGTATCTCTTGTTGAGTAATCTTGATTATATCGCCCCCCCCATTTAAATGTTTTTCCTTTTGCTCTAATAATATTTTCATGATTAATATTATTTCTATTAAATACATTCCATCCTTCATTCGGAAAATCATCACCAACAATACCAATCACTTCGACAGGAGAAAATTTTGATGCTGCAATTGCAAAATAGGTAGCAGATCCTCCAAGCATATCATTTTGATTACCTTTAGGCGTTTCTAATGTATCTAACGCAATTGAGCCAACAACTGAAATATTTGTTTCCATAACGAAACATATAATAAATAAGATAATAACATTTTACTAGTGTTAAAATCATNGTAAATTTTATTTATGAAACGTTTAGAATACTGCTCACAATGTGGTCAAAAAAATATGTATGGATTTATTGATGGTAATCATAGATATCATTGCCCTCACTGCAAAACTATACATTATGAAAACCCAAAACCTACTGCAACAATTATATGCGTTAAAGGCAATAGCATTTTATTAGCGAAAAGAGCATATGAACCTGCTAAAGGAGAATGGGGCCTTCCTGGAGGTTTTATGGAACTTAATGAAACTTTAGAAGAGGCTGCTCATCGCGAGCTAAAAGAGGAANCAAATCTTACAGGTGAAGTAGTACGAATCATATCAACATGNTCACATTATGGCTCAGTATTTGGCGATATTTTATTAATAGGATTAGAAATGAAAATTGATGACTATTCAGTAATGAAAGCAGGTGATGATGCTGAAGAGCTTAATTTTTTTCCTATTAATAACTTGCCTAAAATTGCGTTTTATTGTCATAATAAATTCATCAATGAATATAAATCAAAAAATAGATTGTGATGTTTGTAACATATATTCACATTTTTTTTGTTTATAATATCATTTAATCGTTATAATGTTAATAGAATTTATAAAATAGCTAGAATATTAAAGGGGTTATGATGAAATATTTTTTATTTGCAACGCTACTATCTTTTTCGACACTGTTTTCACAAATTAGTTTAGGTGGACTTCCATATAGCTTTAGCAATGAAATAAATAGTAATANAGGTTTAATTGAAACAGCATTAGTGGATCGAGAAGAAATGCTCTTACAAGATGAATTGCGTCCAGCTAATACACCATATAGATATGGATATATATTTGATGAGAACTATAACTTTTTTGAATATGCTAGTAAAGCAGTATTAAATGATGGAAATGAGGTTTGGAGGCTTGACATTATTAGTAGGGGAGCTGAAGCAATATCTTTAGAATTTATTCCCTTTTATTTATCTGATGATGCACAATTATATATATANAATGAAGACCTTTCAGTAGTTCTTGGTGCATATTCATCGCTTAATAATAATGAGGATAATGTTTTTAGTATTCCCCTATTAAGAGGTGAAATGATTCATATGGAATTAATTATTCCACAAGACTCTCAAGAAGCAAATAATATTATTATTGATGAAATAATTCATGATTATAGAGATATACTCAATTTATGGGGAAATTATGAAAGTGAACGAAATTGTGGTGTTAATGTAAACTGTTCAAGTGCCAATAATTATCAAGACCCTGTTAATGCAGCTGCATTTTTAGATATGGGGGGATATATTTGTAGTGGCTCTATGATTAATAATACAGAGAATGATTTAACTCCATATTTTTTAACAGCTTGGCATTGTGTTAATGGATCTAATGTAAATACATTTAGATTTTATTTTAATTATGAAACATCTACTTGCTCTGGTAATAATGCAAGCTATGGGTCATATGCATATAGCTCAGATCTTTTAGTAACTTCAGGAGGATTTGATCCTGATGTTGTTCTGTTAGAAATAACTGATACTATATATTCAAGTTGGAATGTGTTTTATGCTGGCTGGAATAGAAGTAGTAGTTCTCCAACAATTTCTTGTGGCGTACATCATCCTGGAGGAGCACCTAAAAAAATAAATTTTGATAACGATCAAGCATATAATTCAGGTGCTATAAATTGGCAGGGAGGTGGCTATTCTCCTCCTGGTTCACATTGGGAGCTTTATTGGGATGAAGGCGGAACAGAAGGTGGTTCTTCGGGCTCTCCTTTATTTGATAGNAATCAGAGAATTGTAGGAGTTTTATCTGGCGGATCAGGTGCATGTGGATCAGGCGGAAGTGATTTATATGGAAAACTTGCTAAGGCCTTTCAAGTGACAAATATAGAAAATTATCTTTGTCCTGGAGGCACATGCCCTACTACTCTTAATGGAATTTATACTGCTTCTGAAGCAGATTATATCACCGTAACAAGTCCTAATGGTGGAGAAACATTACAAAGTGGTAATACTCTAAATATTAATTGGGATTCAAATGCTGGTGGCAATGTATCAATTCAACTTTATGTTAATAATTCATTGAATTCTAATATAGCAAATAATACCGCTAATGATGGTTCATATTATTGGAATATTCCATCATCAGTTTCGCAAGGATCTAATTATAAAATAAAAATTACTAGTACATCTAATTCAACAGTGTATGATTATAGTGATGGTACATTCACTATTTTAAACCCATCTGTAGATCTTAGTATTGGCAATATCAATGTTAATACTGGTGTAATTGATATAGATATGTATAATGAATCACCAGTTAGTGGATTTCAATTTGTTTTATCTGATGCACCTAATTATATAACAATTACTGGCGCTGGATCTGGTATATCAAGTGATTATGGATTTACAACTAGTACTAATGAGTCTGGTACTATCTTAGGGTTTTCACTAACTGGTGCTCAAATTCCTTCTGGTGCGCATACTTTAATTGAATTATACTTTGATATTGATAATCCAGGCACTTCCACTACTTTATGCCTAGAAGATGTCATTATTTCAGACCCAAGTGGCGAAGCTTTAGGTGTTAATGTTGAAAATTGCGAGGACGTTGAATTATTATCCATTATACTAGGAGATATTAACTTTGATGGTGCTATTGATATATTAGATGTAGTAGTACAAGTTAATGCGATATTATCTGGCGGCGGTGCAGATTTATCATCTTCAGAGTTTTCGGCAGCAGATTTTAATTCTGATGGCATATTAAATGTTATTGATGTTGTTTTATTGGTCAACTCAATTTTAGGCACGTAACTTTATTTAAATCACATTTAACGGGCTAGATAGATTAATTTTATGTAGCCCATTTTTTATTAAAAATCATGTATATTTTAACATGAATAAAGAGTTGAAATTTATTGAGATTTTTACTGATGGTGCTTGCAAGGGAAATCCTGGTATTGGTGGATGGGGAGCGATTCTAGTTTATCAAGATTATAAAAAAGAGATTTGTGGATCATCTAAAGATACAACAAATAATATTATGGAGTTAACGGCTGTCATTAAAGCTTTGGATTTATTAAAAGAAGAGTGTCATGTTGTTTTGACTACTGATTCTAATTATGTTAAAGATGGCATTACACAGTGGATTAATAATTGGAAATCTAATGGTTGGAAGACTGCTAATAAAAAACCTGTAAAAAATCAGATATTATGGCAACAACTTGATGAGCTTGCATCAAAACATTATATTGAATGGAAGTGGGTCAAAGGACATTCTGGACATCCAGGGAATGAATTAGCAGATCAATTAGCAAATGAGGCAATAGAGCAAATCAATGATATATAATTTTATAAATGAGATATGGATTTTATTAAATCAAGTATCACCATATTTAATTTTTGGATTCATTATTGCTGGACTTTTATCAGTATTAATATCNCANGAATTCATTGAATCTCATTTAGGTAAGAAAACAGGGCTTCTATCTGTTTTTAAATCAGCTATTCTAGGAATTCCTTTGCCATTATGTTCATGTTCAGTTATTCCTGTATCAGCATCATTAAAAAAGCATGGCGCATCCAAAGCCTCTGTATCATCATTTTTATTATCTACACCACAGACTGGAGTTGATAGCATTATGGTTACCTATGGCCTATTAGGACCAGTTGTTGCTTTAGTGAGACCTATCATTGCATTAGTCACAGGTTTGCTCGGTGGCATTGCTGTACATTATCTTGATAATACTTATGATGATTCTCTAGAAAAAGATTGCAAAGCATCTTGTTGTAAGGGAAAAGAGCAATCTACGTTAAGAAAAATTTTAAATTATTCATTTATCACTTTACCCAAGGATATTGCTAAACCTTTAATATATGGTATCATTATTGCAGCTTTAATTAATCTATTTTTACCAGATGATATTTTTTCAACTTATTTAGGAGAAGGCATCTTCCCAATGTTATTTATGATTATTATTGGGACCCCTCTTTATATTTGCGCAACAGCCTCAATTCCTATCGCGTTAGCTATGATATCTAAAGGCGCAACACTGGGTGCTGCACTTGTTTTTTTAATGGTAGGTCCAGCAACTAATACAACTTCTATTACAACTATGATGAGCATACTCGGCAAAAAATCAACCCTGATTACTTTTATTGTTTTAATTATAACAAGCTTGGTATTTGGTTTATTGATAGATAGTATGGCTTTAGGATATGATGGGTTAAAAAATCATATGCATCATCATCATGATCATATCAGCTTATTGGATACTATTTGTAGTATATTCTTTTTAGGAATTTTAATCAATACTGTTATTGTACCAAAATTTTCTAAAAAATAATTATTAATCCATAAAAGATTAATGAATAGCCTAACCCCTAAACCTCGAAAAGTATATTATTCTTTAATTTTAATTCAAATATGTCTTCTAATTATTTCGCTATCATGCTTCTATGTTGGTTCTGTTAGATTGTATTTAGGGGCACCAAATTTATCTCAATCTATTGATAATTCATTACGTTTCTATGCATCAGGTTTTATGGCGATAGGATTTTTAGCAATATGGGTAGCAACGACTGTTAAAAGACAAAATAATCTAATTTTCTTTTTTGCTTTTTTTGTTTTGATGAGTGGTTTGGGTAGGCTTATATCAATCATTGATGTAGGGTTACCCAATAATACCTATTTATTTTATTTATCAATTGAATTCTTATTACCATTAATTATGATAATCACACAAATTTACTTAAATAAAAATATTCAATAATAATTTTATAATTAATTTTGATTAAAGTTAATTATTGCTGGGTCACTTCCTTCAATCCATTCACTATACTTATTCATGATTGATAAAAATAANGTTGATTTTTTCCAATCATCTAACCATTGATTTAAATCTGGAAATTCATTAGAAAACCATTTGTGGTCTACGTGGGCACACTGCCTGATAAATGGAAATATAGCTGCATCAGCTAGCATTAATGATTCGCCGAATAAAAATGATTGAGATGAAATCATACTATTATATTTCTTTAGAAATATAGCACATTCCTGTTGATAAAAATTACGTTCTTTATTAGGGTATCGATCATAATACTTATATTTATCTAGCCATGGTTTAAAGTTTATATCATTATCATTTATTAAATTAAGTTGCTCATCAAGATTATCTATCCATTTATCATTCTTAGCAATAGCCCAAAGCATGATATCTAAGCTTTCATCAATGATACGATCATTTGGTAATTGTAGTACTGGAACGGTACCTTTTGGCGAAATATCATANAGAGATTGTGGGCGATTTCTTAATGAAATTTCTCTTAATTCAATAATTATATTTGATTTTGCAAGTGCTAGCCTAGCACGAATTGCATAAGGTCATCTACGATAAGAATACAATATAGGATATGTAACTTGATTTTTCATTTAAAAATCCAATCCTATACTAACATACCATCTTCTTGATGATAATTCATTTGTAATTGGGTTATATTGCCATGCAAAATCAATTTGCCATGGCATCCCTAATAAAATAAATCTAGGACCAAATCCAAATGTCCAAATCCATCCTTCCGGCTGAGTTACTCTTATTAAGTCTTCTGCATTATTACTCTCTTGATAGTTTTGATATAAGCTATACCCATTTATTGTATCTAAATCTTCATCCCAGCTATCCGAGTTTGAAATATTAGGAAAATTATCATTCCATACTACACCTAAATCAGAGAAAAATACGGAATTAATTTTTCCTAAGAATCCAATGGCTGGGAAATAATACATTAAAAATGGCAGTCTAAATTCGGTATTCATTACTAAAACATTTTTTCCAAATTTAGCTCCTACAGGAACTCCCCTTATTGGCATTACATATTGATTATAATATATTTGATTTTCTGAGCTATGTATATCGTAGTAAAGTTCATATTGAGATTGTTGTTGTTTATCATTAAAAAAAGGAAGATATGTAGTACCTCCTACCCGGAAAGTAGCCCTATTGACATCTGGTCCTCCTAGTTGTCCACCAAACAATCTAATTGCTGTACTTAGTTTATTATTCATAGAAGCATATGCTCGCATATCAAATGTTAAAGCATAAAAACTAGGCGACTGTAAATTTTTATTTAGGAGACTATTCATATATTTTAAATATATTCTTTTACCTTTAACTGGATATGTTTCTTGCCATAGAGTGTTATCATAGTTATATTGTAAAAAAGGCATAAAAAATCTTTTTTTATACTCTTCATCATTTTCTTCTGTATAATCATATAGCGTTGTCCATGTTAAATATTGTTTGGAATATTCACTAAAATCTAGCCCAAAATCTAGTCGTTGAAATCTGCTAATAGGGAAGCTTGGTTCAAGGTTCATCCCTAGTGTTTGATAGCGTATTGTTGGTAGGTATTCTTCACCATATGCACCATTATTATACTCAACTACCTGCCAGTCATAGAGCTCTTGACCAAAGTGATATAATCTAACTTTCCAGTCAATTTTATTTGATAAATTATAATATGTAAGGAGGTAGTCAGATGATTTAAGTCGAATTTCCATCTCAGTATTTATGATNATTTTATAATCACCAAGTATATCACTAAATACAATATTAACTAATCCAGAGCTACCGGCCTGACTACTATATGAATAATTAACATCAGCATAATCAAGAGTATACCTAGTTTTATATTTAAACATCTTCAATGTATTGCTAGCATCCATCCTATCATGATTTTTATTAATTGTTTTATCAAATATTGAATCTTGATTGGTTGAATTATTAAATCGATCAATATCTAGAAACACAAAATTTTTATACTTATCATTTAGTATGGAACTAGAATCATCTATCTCTTTTTTTGATTTTAGTAATGGCTGATTATCCAATATTTTATTTTTCCAATTAGCGTTAACTAAATTCTTATTATCAGTTATTCGATTAATTGGATTATACATTGTAAAAATATCATACCCAGAATTATTAAATCCTGTAAAGATTAATTGATTAGTAGACATGTTCCATGATAATTGAGTTATTCCTGTAGATATATTTGTAATAGGTGTTGCTTGTCCTTCTGAATCTGGTTTAAGATAAATATTATTAATTCCGTTTTTATCTGATATATACCCCAAGATATTATTTTTATTCGAGTAAAATGGATAGCTTTCATCATAATCTGTTTCAGTTAATCGCTGCATTGATTGATTCTGAAAATTCATTTTATATATATCATATTGTTCAAGATTTATTCGATATATAAAAATATCATCATCACTTGGCTCTTTGTTGTTAATTGGATTTAAATAATCACCTCGATTGGATACAAATAATAAATTTTCTCCATTTTCATCCCATGATACATGGTCATCAGTAAACCAATCATTAGTTAAATTAGTCAATGTATCATTATCAATATCATAGATGTAGATATCACTTGCAAATCCATTATTTCCGATAAAAGCAATTAAATTATTTTTTGGATTCCAAGTAGGTCTAAAAATACCTTCTAATGAATCAAAACGTTTTATATTCTTCTTATCATCATCTAAGTTTATAATGACAAGCGCATCTGATTTTCCTGATTTAACAGCAACTGCTAATCGATTTCCATGTGGGGACCATGTAATACCTGGTTTAAGAATATGTAGTTCCTCAAATTGTGAACTTCTACCACCCTGTATGACTTCTTTTATTACCTTTCCATCTAGTGAATTAATAATTAGCAGTCTCATAATCCCATCTTTATCAGAAAATAATGCAACTTCATTACCATTTGGAGAAATAGACGGCGCAATATTATAGTGATTTTTTATTTTTTGATGATCAGTTAATCGGGTTGAAATATCTTCAATATGGTCATTGTCAATTTCTTTCCAATATTGTTGTTTTAAATATTTGTGCCATTGTTCATTAAGTCCTTCAAGATCAATTGATATTGAAGCTTGTAGTCCTTTAGATATAGTACCCTTGCGTTTAATTTGACGAATAATCTCTGCAATAGATTCTTCCCCCCATTTCTCTGTAATAAAATTCCAAACAGATTGACCGCCCCTATAAGCCCAATAACCATTTAATTGATTAATATGAGGAAGTTGGTTACCATTAATAACCATATCTCTAATCCACATATCAGAGTTTGTATCCCATTTATGAGCAATATATTCAGCTAATCCTTCATTCATCCATAAAGGAATCCGTACTTTAATTTGACCAGCAATCATATTTTTGAGGTTTCCTCCATATACACAATCATTAATAAATGCATGAACAAGCTCATGATAAATAACATGTTTAAATTCTCTGTAGGACCCATCAAATGGAATAACGACACGATTTTTTAATAATTCAGTAACCCCTCCTACGCCTTCAGGCATATGCATTCCAATTACATTAGTTTGCTGAAAATCATTATGAGATGAATATATAATGATGGATACTCTATCTTTCATTTTCCAATTCATTAGGCTTTGAATTTTATCGTAGGCATCTTCAGATGTCTTTTTTAAGAAATTCAGATGATATCCAGTAGAGTCTGATACATAAATATCAAAATGTTCGGTTTGAACATAATACCATTCAAAATTTTTATATTGTACAATGTTCTTTCCAAAATCTTTTGCAAATAAAATATTTAATAGAGTCAAAAAGAAAATTTGCTTATATATTTTTATGATATTCATCGTTTTTTTTTGATTTATAGATGTTAATATAATATTTCTTCGTTAAATTTCTCGATTAAATTGATAATTATTTATGGATAACCCAATATATTTTGTATCAGATAATCATTTCCAAAAGCGGAATGATAAATTCGAGCATGATCGAAGAGCTAAATTTTATTCATTGCTTGATCATATTAAAGATAAAAATGGCTCTCTTGTAATAGCTGGAGATTTCTTTGATTTTTGGTTTGAATATAAAGGATACGTCCCTTATGAGTATATTGATATATTTGAAAAATTAAAGGATTTAAAAGATTCTGGTATTAATATTTATTATGTATTAGGAAACCATGATTATTGGGATTTTGGATTTTTTAATAGAGTTTTTACAAAATGTACTTATAAAGATGAATATCTTATTTTAGATGAAAATAAAAAATTTTCAGTGATTCATGGAGATGGGGTATTACCAGAAGATTCCGGATATCGTTTATTTCGTAGAATTATAAGAAGTAAGCTATGTATTACACTATTTAAAATTTTATCTCCTAGTATGGGATATTATATTGCATCAAAAATCAGTAATGCTGATAAGCCTACTACCTATTATAAAGATAATGAATCATTAAAAGTTAAGCTCACGGATTACGCTCGAACAAGATGGGGTGATATTGATGTATTGTTAATGGGTCACTATCATCAATCTGGAATCATAGAAGAAAACAATAAAAAATTAATT
The DNA here is from genome assembly GCA_002703645.1 of Fidelibacterota bacterium. Classification (GTDB taxonomy): domain Bacteria; phylum Fidelibacterota; class Marinisomatia; order SCGC-AAA003-L08; family D37C17; genus TMED161. The sequence continues at coordinate 23,013 of NZUX01000025.1, forward strand.
TTTTTAGGTGATTGGCTAACGAAATATTTAGTTACTGTATATGATAATGGGCAATGGAATCAGATTCAATGGGATAAATAGATTTTTCTTGGTTTTAGATTGATAAATGAATAATATTTGAACTATCTAATGTACGACTATAAAATGACTATAAAATATTTAAAAAGATACTTAATTAATATATCAATTATTTTAGCTATCCTAACAGGGGTACTTTTTGCAAAGCCAGTTTCATTGGAAAAAGTTGAAGACCTTCGGCTTAAAATGATTGAAAAAAGAAATAAGAGAGCATTGCTTGATTTGATTGAAATTTATAAAGATCGTAATCAAGTTTATGATGTTCGTTTAGAAGCTTTAAGAGCATTGGCGGAAAGTCGTCATCCATCTGTGATTGAGGCAATGCAGGAAGCAATTAGAGATGCANGCATGGTTGAATTGGATTTAATGCTTGAATCAATTGAGGTATTAGCCCAATTTGGAGTACCTAAATCAAGCCCTGCATTTGTAAATGGTTTAAAAACATCAGAATCTAAAATTATGGCAATAAGAGAAGCTATTATTGCTGCAATTGGTAAAACAGGCTCTGAAGATCAGATTATAACATTGTTAGATCTGTATGAAATTAGTAAAAGTAATGCAGCAAGAATGGATAAGATATTATCGTTAACTCTTGGAAATATTGATGATGATCGAGCAATTCCAGTATTAATGGATATTGCTTCTAATGAAGAGCATGATATTAAAACAAGAACTATTGCAGTAGAAGTACTAGCAAAAAAACAAGCCCCTGAGCTTGTCGACTATTTTATTCAATTACTGGGAGATCCAAGTACAAGACATCGTTTAAATGAATTCACATTAAGCGTGATGGGCGATATAGATAATGAAAGAATGATTCTTGCATTATTAGAATCATATAAAAATGGTAAAACTCAATATCATTCTTTATTAAATACAGTCTTATCTACATTTGAAGAGTATCAAAATCCTGAAGTTATCCCATTATTACAAGAGATTGCTCTTACAGANGATTTACCACATTCTACTAGATTAAAAGCAATTAAAACTCTAGCTAAATATGATGATGAGCGATCAATAGATGCCATTGTTGGTATGCTTGAAGATCCTCAGAATTATATATTCTATTATGATATTATTTCAATGATGGATGAATTTGGAGGATATGAAAAGTTTAAAAATAGAATTAGAAAAGTAAGCTATAAAGCAATGATGAATCAAAGGATAGCGGGGAAATAATATGAAAATCAAACAGGTATTAGCTTATATTATTTTATGTTCGTTTTCATTATCATTATTTGGCTGTTTTGGAGGTGGTAAAAAGAAAGAGCAGGCTGAAGAGCCAATCAAGGATACAGAACTTATTGATATGGAAACAGAAGATTCAAAAGAGGATTCTTTTTTTGATAGCTCTGAACCATTTTATCCACTTCAGGAAACTATTGATGATATACAACTAGAGATGTCTGAGTTAAGAGCAAAAATATTGGACTATGAATCAAGAATTAAGAATCAAGATAACAGCTTAGAAACTTTACATAAAATTCAGTTTCCTCATTTAACGCATGAAATTGAATTAACCAATGGAACCTTAGTAAATGGAAACATCATTCAAGAAAATAGCGATAGAATGATTGTTAAAACTCAAATTGGTCAGCTAACAATTGATAAAGCAAATGTTGCAACTATTAAAAATATATCACCCAACTTTCCAGAAGTTGAATTTCAAGGTGATGCAATTGATGAAATCTATCCAAATCACAGAATATTTTCTGGAGTTGTTTATAATGATGGATTTAGACGGGCAGACTTTGTTCGTGTAATCTATAAATTATGGTCAGAAAGAACTGAATTAATTGGTATTGATTCATCCTTT
>NZUX01000026.1 GCA_002703645.1 Fidelibacterota bacterium
ATGTTTTTAACCATTTTCATTTGTTTTCTCCTTTGTTATTTGTTAACAAATTTTATTCTTTTTATTCTCACTGAGCATTTCTACTCAGTGAGAATAAATAAAAGGATATTAAAATCCAAAGCCTACAGTAACTGAAAGCTTACCTTCGCTGTCTCCACCACTTACAGATACCATATCATAAGCAGTTGAAATAGAAGTCTTAAGACCTGTACCACCTGTCCACCAAGTGAAGCCAAGACCTACAGCTGTTGTAGGATCGTTTGCTGTACCGTTATCATCTGCATCACCATCCCAACCAAGTCTTAATGTTACACCAGCTGGCACATCAAACATAAATAACATACCTAAACTAGAGTCATATCCAAGACTTGTATTTTCATTAAGATCGTAAGCAGCACCCCAAGATGTAGTAGTGGCTGTACCACCATCTAGATTTGAGTAAACGTTAGACATATTAAAGCTAACACTTGCGAACATGAATGAAGCAGCACAAGCTACTACTGCAATGTTTTTAACCATTTTCATTTGTTTTCTCCTTAGTTAATTGCATTTATAACATTTACTAGCGATCAAACCGCTAAATTAAATTATAGACAATTACTGAGTCTATTTCCTTTAGTATTTTACGCACTACATGGCACGCGATTTACTAAATCTTGGTGAGTTTACAACTTTTTAATACTAACTACCAAGTATTTAATGTATTACTTTAAGTAAGTCTATTCTTTCTCGTCTAATTATTATATTTTTTTATATAGCCAAATCAATAAATCGGTCATTTTTTGACTAATATTTGAATAAGGTGGAGCTATTAATTTAAGAAAATTAATTTTTGATTGTTTCATTACTGACCTTGAATTAGAAAACTCTTTAAATCCAGAAAAACCATGATACCTACCAGAGCCACTGCTCATCACTCCCCCAAAAGGTAAATTATGATTAAGGAAATGAGCGGCCATATCATTAATACATACTCCACCTGAACTTGTGCTATCTTTGACTTTTAATATAAACTTCTTGCTAGATGAAAAAATGTAAAGTGCCAAAGGTGATTCAATATTAGATATAATTTTTTCTAAGTCATCATTAGAAGAATATTTAATTAATGGAATAATAGGACCAAAAATCTCCTCTTTAAGTGGTTCTTCATCTTCCAATGAAGCTTCTATAATTGTAGGTGCAATAAATAAATCTTCTTCGCTATAATTCCCTCCATATAAAATTTTATCTTTATTATTGCTTATCAAAGCTAACAATCTAGCCATATGCTGACTATTGACAATGCGACCTAGACTTTTTGAATTGAGTTGATCATTAATATTCTTTCCATAAGTTGCATCTAAGGTGTTAATTAATTGATTTAAAAAAATATCATAGTCATCATTGTGAACTACTACGTAATCTGGAGCTATGCAAGTCTGCCCCATATTCATAAACTTTGTTGCAATAAGTCTATTAATTACACTATTAATATTAAAGCCCTTATCAATTATACATGGTGATTTTCCGCCTAATTCTAATGTAAAGGATGATAAATGTTCTGCGGATGCTTGAACCACTTTTTTCCCAATTGCGCTACTTCCAGTAAAAAAAACATGGTTAAAAGGTAAGTGTAGCAATTGTTTTGATTCTTTAGCTGCACCTTCAATAACACAAACTTCATTTTCATCAAACAACTCACTCATCATTTCAAATACCAATCGTGAAGTTGCAGGTGTCATTTCAGATGGCTTAATAATTGTAGTATTTCCAGCAGCTATTGAATATAAAAGAGGTGCGATGCAAAGCTGAAAAGGAAAATTCCATGGAGCGATAACTAAAACAGTTCCCTTTGCATAATACTCTAAAAACGATTTTGAAGTAATAACAGATAGGCTGTTTGGAACAGGCTTAGAGGTCATCCATTTTTTTAAATTATTAATAATATTATTAGCCATATCAATTGTCACAAATATTTCAGTAATATTGGTTTCAATTTTAGGCCTAGAAAGATCTTCAAAAACAGCATCTTGAATTTTAGATTTATTAAAATAAATCCAATCTTTTATTTTCTTTATCTTAAGAATTCTTTGTTTAAAATCAGTATTTCTTAACTGACTTGAAAATTCCTGTTGATTTTTAAACTTTTTTTCTATCATGACCTTTCCATAAATCCATACTATTAAATCCACCTAAAATCTTACCCAAAGAATCAAACATGAAACGTGGCAAACATACTTTTAAAATTGGGATAAACTTTATAAAAATAGGCTCCAAAACAAATAATTTATTTTTCATTACAGCTTTAACTATCTTTTTTGCGAGCTTTTCAGTTTTAAGCATTGGAATAAAAATTGGCTCTTTAACACCATCAAACATTCCGGTATTTACAAAAGCTGGACAAACTGCTGTTATGCCAATATGATTATTTTTATCTTTTTTAAATTCAATATATAAAGATTCTGTTAAAGAATAAACTGCTGCTTTACTTGAAGCGTAAGTTGCTCCGCCAGGTAGCGGAGTGAAACTTGATGCGCTTGCAATATTAACTATATGTGATGAGTTTCTACTAATCAAATCTTCTAAAAAAATATAAGTCATATTAACAATTCCCTGAGTGTTAACATCATATGTTAAACGATGCTTATCAATATCAACATCTAAAAATTTACCTCCAAATACAACTCCTGCATTATTTACAAGTATATCTATTTTACCTATATCTTGATTAATTTTTTTTCTTACTTCTTTAATTATTGCAAGATCNGTGACATCTAAATNATAAAANAAACATGCTACTCCAAAATTTTNAATTTCATTTANAACATNANCAAATTCNCTATCATTCATAAATGATTTATCTGCNTCACNAATAATGATATTAGCNCCACGNTTNGCNAATTCTAATGCAATTTGNCTTCCAATNCCNCTNGCTCCTCCAGTTACTAAAACATTCTTATTTTTTAAATTTTTCATATTAACCTTTNTNNCAATANTTNTATTATAAAAATATATTTCAATTTAATATTTTTTTTCAATTAATNNNTTAANCTCTTTCATGTATTTCAANCCTATTTTNTGNCCACCTTTATAAATATTAAGATCNACATAATTACTCTCCTTAGAAAGNAATTCATAAGCNATTTCTGATTCTTTTTTTAAAATAACTTCATCTGAATCTCCATGNCCAATAANAATAGGGGTAGTTAATTGAGCAGGATTAATCCGTCTTATTTTTTTATTTGCCCCAGCCATAAATCCACCTATTGGGAATACTCCTCCTAATGTTTTATCTAAAATTCGAATTAGCTCATAGCAAACTAACCCTCCTTGTGAAAAACCAAAAACATAAACATCTTTGCTATCAAAATTTGAGAAAACAATTTTTTCAAAAAAGTTTAATAATAATTTGATTGGCTCATTTCTTTCATATTTACCCGGTGAAATTTCATAAGTCCATGAGTAATTATTTTTACATCCTTCAACTAAATATGGAGCTTGAGGCAAGACCCAGGTAGAATTTTTAATATCAAAATACTGAGTAACTTTTTCAAAACTATACTTATTCCCCTTCCAGCCATGAATAAATACTAAGCATAACTTTGAATTACCTTTATCGCCAATAATATTAAAATCAAGATTTTTGCCAATTTCCATTAATTGAATTTAATTAAAAAAATTAAAAAATTAATTGAAAAGGTATTACTAAACATTGTTAAATTAGAATCTATACAAAAATACAAGATTATGATTTTAGGAATACCAAAAGAACTATTAGATAATGAAACTCGTGTAGCAGTTATACCTGCTACAGTTAAGCAGTATATATCAGCAGGATTTAATGTTAAAATTCAATCTGGTGCTGGAGAAGGCTCTCAAATATCTGATAGTGAATTTAAAGATGCTGGTGCAGAAATAGTATCTGATGTATCAGCTATTTATAATTCAAGTGATATGATTCTAAAAGTAAACGCTCCAACAAGTGATGAAATAGAAATGATAAAGGATGGAACAAGCTATATATCATTTTTCCAAACAATGAAAGAAACATCCAAAGTTGCTGCGTTGCAGAAGAAAAATATTACTGGTTATTCTATGCATCTAATTCCAAGAACGACTCTTGCACAAAAGATGGATGCGCTAAGCTCACAAACAAATATAGCAGGATATAAAGCAGTTTTAATTGCCGCTTGTCATATAGAAAAATATATGCCGCTATTAATGACTGCAGCCGGAACAATCCCTCCTGCGAAAGTTTTAGTTCTTGGGGCAGGTGTTGCTGGATTATCTGCAATTGCGACTGCAAAAAGGCTAGGAGCGCAGGTTGAAGCATCAGATGTTAGACCAGAAGTAAAAGAGCAAGTTGAAAGCCTTGGTGCAAAATTTTTGGAAGTAGAATCTGATTCAGATGATGGCGTTGGAGAAGGTGGTTATGCAAAAGAAACATCAGAAGAATATAAGAAAAAACAAGCAGAGCTTCTTGAGCAACGCATTGCTGACTCTGATATTGTTGTTACCACAGCACTTATACCAGGAAGGCCTGCTCCTACATTAATATCAGATAATATGGTAAAATCAATGAGACCGGGATCTGTTATAATGGATTTAGCTGCTGAAAATGGAGGAAATTGTAGCCTCACAAAGCCAGATGAAATTGTTACTATAGATGGTGTAATGGTGGATGGAACTGTTAATCTTGCAGGAACAATGAGTGTACATGCATCACAACTTTATGCAAAAAATGTAAGTGCATTTATTTTACATGGGTATGATAAAGAAAAGAAAGAATTTAATTTAGAAGATGAGATTGTAAGTGGATCAATGTTTATTCATAATGGAGAAATAGTAGATGAACGAACAAAATCTGCTATTGATGGAGGTGATAAATAATGGATATTGGTGTAATTACTATATTTGTACTTGCAATATTTGTAGGTTTTGAAATTATTACAAAAGTACCCCCTACACTTCATACGCCTCTTATGTCTGGTTCAAATGCAATATCAGGAATTGCAATTATTGGAGCAATTCTAGCAACAGTAGTAGATGGTGATATTGGTATGTGGCTTGGATTTGCAGCTGTTTTATTTGCAATGGTTAATGTAGTTGGAGGTTTTCTTGTAACTGATAGAATGCTTAAAATGTTTAAAAGGAAATAATTTGGAAAAATTTGTTGATATAGCATACCTAATAGCAGCTGTTTCATTTATATATGGACTAAAAATGTTAAGTCATCCTAAAACAGCTAGAAATGGTAATATGATTGCATCTCTTGGAATGCTTATTGCAATTGTGGCAACTGTTTTCCTTGGGACAAATCTAGATTTAACTATGATTGTTTCTGCGATGGTTATCGGCTCAATTATTGGTGCATTTTTTGCAGTCAGAGTTGAGATGACCCAAATGCCACAACTAGTTGCAATCTTCAATGGGTTTGGTGGTGGAGCATCTGCGCTTGTGGCATCAGCAGAGTTTTTACAAGGTGCTGATACTGTGTTTGCAATTACAGCAATTACTCTCAGTGTTCTCATTGGAACGCTTACTTTCACTGGAAGCTTTATTGCGTTTGGGAAACTACAAGGCATTGTAACAACCAAACCAGTTACCTTCCCTGGTCAACAATTATTAAATGCTCTACTTGCAATTATAATGTTTGCTTGTGCTTATATGATATTACAAAACTCAGCTGATGGTATGATTTTATTTTATATTATTCTCGGCTTATCTGCCTTGCTTGGGATATTGCTTGTAATTCCAATTGGTGGTGCAGACATGCCAGTAGTTATCTCACTTCTTAATTCATATTCAGGTATAGCAGCTGCTATGACTGGTTTTGTTTTAGTTTCTACTGGAGAAAATTCTGCAGGAAATGCTTTAATTATATGTGGAAGTCTGGTAGGAGCATCTGGGATGATTTTAACACAAATTATGTGTAAAGGAATGAATCGTTCTCTTGCAAATGTTATTTTTGGTGCTGTTGGTGGTGATGATAGTGGTTCGACTGGCGGTGAGGGGCAACAATTAAATATAAAAAGTTATTCTACTGAAGAAGCTGCTATGATATTTGATGCAGCTGAAAAAATTATTGTAGTTCCTGGCTATGGACTAGCTGTTGCGCAAGCTCAGCATGCGGTACGTGAAGTTGCAGAGTTTTTGGAAGGAAAAGGTAAAAATGTATTATATGCAATTCATCCAGTAGCAGGACGAATGCCTGGACATATGAACGTACTTCTAGCAGAAGCAAATATATCCTATGATCAACTAAAAGATTTAGATGAGATTAACCCTGAGTTTGAAGACTGTGATGTTGCGCTTGTTCTTGGTGCAAATGATGTAGTTAATCCTGCTGCAAGAACAGAAACCGGAAGTCCCATATATGGAATGCCAATTTTAAATGTAGATAAGGCTAGAACAGTAATGGTTAATAAACGTTCAATGAATGCAGGCTTTGCGGGAATTCAGAATGAACTATTTGGTTATGATAATACCATTATGATTTTTGGTGACGCTAAAGATATGCTAACACAGCTCCTGTCTGACCTTAAAGAGCTTTAGTAATTATTTTTACCAAACATCCCCATCATCTACAATCATCCATAAATAACAGCAAGCAATAGTTCTATATGGTTTCCATGGAATAGCCTTTTCTTTCATAAATTCTTCAGAAGGTAATTCTTTTAAATTATATAATTCCTTAAAAGCTTTTTTAATTCCCAAATCACCAATAGGTAAAATATCTGATTTACATAAAGTAAACATCATAAACATGTCAACTGTCCATTGACCTACTCCTTTAATTGCAATTAATTGTCTCTTAATTTCTTTATCAGCATTAGTTTTAAATAAAATATGACTATCTTCATTTATGAAAAAATTAGATACATTATTTATATAATTTATTTTCTGTTTAGATAAACCAATGCTCTTCAAATAAGAAGTTTCCATGCTTAAATATTGATTAGGTTCAGGGATTTTATTTTTAAATAAAGATAAAAATCTAGTATAAATTATCTTAGCTACCTTACCACTTAACTGCTGATAAATAATTGATTTAGATAATGCATCAAAATAATTATCATTGGGTGAGAAATTTGGAACAGGATACTTATCAATTAAAGTTTTTATTTTTCGATCTTTTGATAAATGTTCAATTGACTGATTTAAAAGATTTTTATTCACAATTAATAATCATTCTTCATTATTATCATCAATAAGATGTGGTTTATCATGGCAATTTTCACTGAATCCACAGTTTTGACATGGATAATGGCAGTTTAAAACAACTACTTCAAATCCACACATTATACACTCTTTCTTTTCAATCATTTTTTTTACCTTTTCTACAAAAGGAAATTAATTCTATGCATACTGTAACAAATGATAATACAATAATATTTCAATTTATCAAATTAAATCAACCATTCCAATAAATTGATTGAAATCAAAAATTAAAAACGTAACTTTAAGTTCAAGCTAAAGGAAACTTATATGGATTTACAAAATATACTTATTGTTTCAGCAATTGGATATCTAGTAGGATGTATTCAGCCTTCATATTTTATTGGCAAGATGAAAGGAATTGATATACGTGAGCATGGTTCAAAAAATGCTGGAGCAGCAAATACAACAATGACATTAGGTTGGGCGTTTGGAATATTTACAGGTGTTTTTGATGTATTAAAAGCAACTTTCTGTGTACTTATTACTGCCTATATTTTTGAAAGTCCTCGATATGAATTTCTACCATTTTTATCAGGAGCGATGGCTATAATGGGCCATAATTATCCTTTTTATATGGGATTTGATGGTGGGAAAGGAACCGCAAGTGTTATTGGTATGATGTTTGGATTGGATTTGATCTGGGGATTAGTTATGCTTGGAGTTATTATTTTATCTACATTAATCACAAATTATCTAGTTGTTGGAACTGTTAATATTTATGTGGTTTTAATGTATGTATCAATATATAAGTATACTAGTAGCCCTGAAATTTTGTATATATCTATTTTCTTATCTATTCTTGGGATATACAAACATAGACAAAACCTTATAAGAATTAAAAATGGAACTGAACCTACTTTTAGATCAACTCTTTAATTAATAATTTTATTCTATGATTAATAATATTAATCAAAAAAGTTTATTCATTGATTTTGATAGTACTTTCATTAAGGTAGAAACCATTGATGAACTTGCAAAGTTATCACTACAAAATGATCCTAATTCTGACAAGAAGATTAATTTAATATCAGATATTACTAATAAAGCAATGTCTGGTGATATTAGTTTTTCAAAAGCCTTAGAACAAAGACTTGAAATTCTATCTTTAAATCAAAATGATATAATTAGTATAACAGAAAATATATCTAATTTAATTTCAGACTCTTTCTTAATAAATAAAAAAATAATTCAATCTATATCTGACTCTATTTGGATTTTATCTGGTGGGTTTAAGGAAATCATAATACCTATTGTGGAGCAATTTGGAATATCGAGTAATCATGTTTTAGCTAATTCATTTATTTATGATAAAAATCAGATAGTTGGATGCGATAAAGATAATAATCTATTTAAAGATAAAGGTAAAATTAAAGCCATAAATAACCTAAATATTAAGAATGATATTATTATGATTGGAGATGGGTTTACAGATTATGAAGTTTATAGAGATGGACCAGCTAAAATATTTATATGTTATACAGAGAATATATCTAGAAAGAGTATCACAGAAGTTGCTGACTATAAAGCCAACAACTTCAATGAAATTATTAATATATTAAATCAATGCTAAACTAATCCTTGATCAAGCATCGCATCCGCAACCTTAATAAAACCTGCAATATTTGCACCTTTAACATAATTAGTTGAATCTCCTGTTTTTCCATGCTCAACACACTGACTATGGATAGAAGACATTATTCCTTTTAATCTTGAATCAACCTCTTCCCTGGACCAATTTAATCGTGCACTATTTTGAGACATTTCAAGACCCGAAACTGCAACACCACCTGCATTCGCTGCTTTGCCAGGTCCAAATAAAATATGATTTTCAATTAGATATTCTGTAGCATCATAAGTAGTAGGCATATTTGCCCCTTCTGCTACACACTTGCATCCATTTTTAACTAAATTTTTAGCATCATCAATATCTAATTCATTTTGAGTTGCACATGGTAATGCAATATCACAATCTACAAACCATGGTCTAGCTCCTTTATGATATTCAGCGCTAGAATAAGTTTTAACATACTCTTCAATTCTTCCTCGTTTAACATTTTTTAAATCCATTATATATTGAAGCTTATCTCTATCAATTCCATCTTTATCATATATTGTGCCACCTGAATCAGATAGAGTAACTACTTTTCCACCTAAGTCTAAAACTTTTTCAGTCGCATACTGTGCTACATTTCCCGATCCAGATATAGCAACATTCATTCCATCTATACTCATATTATTATGATGAGAAAGCATTTCATCGGTAAAATAAACAGTCCCATATCCAGTTGCTTCTGGTCTAATTAAACTGCCACCCCAATTTAATCCTTTACCTGTAAGAACGCCTGTAAATTCATTGCGAATTCTTTTGTATTGACCAAACATATATCCAATTTCACGACCACCAACACCAATATCTCCAGCAGGAACATCTGTATCAGGACCAATATGCCTAGAAAGTTCACTCATAAATGATTGGCAAAACTTCATCACCTCATTATCAGATTTCCCTTTTGGGTCAAAATCAGATCCGCCTTTACCTCCACCCATTGGAAGTGTGGTTAAACTATTTTTAAATATTTGTTCAAATCCTAAGAATTTTAAGATACTTAAATTAACAGATGGATGAAAGCGTAGCCCTCCCTTATATGGACCAATAGCTGAATTAAACTCTACCCTATACCCCCTATTAACTTGAGGTTTCCCTGAATCATCAAGCCATGGGATCCTAAACATGATTACTCTTTCTGGCTCAACTATTCTATCTAATATTGCCGCATCTAAATAGTGTGAATTATTTTCTAAAAATGGCCAAAGCGTTTCGACTACTTCTGTAACCGCCTGATGAAATTCTTTTTCATTAGGATTTTTAATTTTTACCGCATCTAAAAAATCTTGAGATTTTTTATATTTCATTATATCGACCCTCCAATAAGTCATAAATAGCAAATCTCGTAAATTTATCATTTTCCATTATATACAACCAAAAAAAAAATAAAAATAAAAGATATATTTTAGAACCCAATTCATATCTAATTTTAATATATGGATAATGATAATATTAATAAACAAAGTCGTCTAAATAAATTTATAGATAATCCCCAAAAAGCTTTATGGAAACTTGCACTTCCTATGATGTTTGGGATGCTTATACAAGCAGTTTATATGCTTACAGATACAGCATTTATAGGTAAATGGGTAGGAGCAGATGCGTTGGCTGCTTTAGGGTATGTATTTCCATATATGTTTATAATAATGGGTATTACATTTGGATTAGGGGCAGGCGCTACATCTGTAATATCTAGATATATTGGAGAAGAAAAAAAAATACAAGCTGATAAAGCTGCGGCACAAACAATCTTAATTGGAATATCTATATCAATCCTAATAATATTAATTACATTGATTTTTAAAGAAAATATTTTTACAATTCAAAATGCCAATGGCAAGGCTGCAGATAATGCTCTTTTATATTTTAAAATATTAAGTACCGGTTCAATATTTATGATTTTAAGCATGTTTATAAGAGCGATCCTCGCAGGAGAAGGAGATAATATATTTCCCATGAAAGTCTTAGGAAGTGGAACTGTTTTAAATATTATTTTGGATCCAATTTTTATTTACCATTATGGTATTCAAGGTGCTGCAATTGCAACTATTTTAAGTCAATTAATAGTATGCTTGATTTTCTTTTATTATCTTGGAGTTCGAAAAACAAGCTACTTAAATATTACTTTAAGTAATCTTCATTTTGATATCCCAATTATTAAAGAGATTCTAAATATTGGAATTCCATCATCATTATCTATGACTATAATGGCCATGGGGTCTTTTATACTTAATCTTATACTAAATAGTCCAAATGCAGTTGCTGCAGTACAAACAGCTGGCAGAATTGAACATCTATTTTTTCTTCCCATTATTTCAATTTCCAGCTCTTTAGTAACACTGGTTGGAATGTTTTTTGGAGCAAAAAGATTTGATTTGATACAATCTGTGATTAAATATGGATTAAAAATTAGTCTTCTATTTTCATGTATTAGTGCTTTTTTCTTTTATATAGGAGCAAAGCATATCATCCCGTTATTTACTGATTCAACTGAGATTATAGCTATATCAATCAGCTATTTCAGTATCGTATGTTTTTCATATCCATTTGTTACAATTGGTATGACAAGTAGTAGAATTATGCAGGGATTAGGTTATGGGAAACCCACATTAATATTAACACTTATTCGAGTTGTAATTATAAATGCTCCTCTTGGTTATTTTATTACTCGAATTTTAGAGTTACCCATATTTTATATTTGGTACTCTATACTCTTCTCATCTTTTATAGCTTCAACCTTAGGTCTTCTATGGATGAAAAAAGTAATTAATAATGAAAAGAAAAAAATTATAGTTACATAGTTTTACATCATTTGACGTTGCAATATTTATAATAGTTAATATATTTATATAGGCAAAATGACTCCTCCTCCATTAAAGTCTTATTGCCTCCTCCTAATAAAGAGGCCTTTTTAGGCCTCTTTTTATTTTTATAGCTATACTTTATATTTAACTATGTTAAAGCAATTATTAATTATATATCTAATTTCATTATGTCTTTCACAAGATATTTATACAGAGTATCTAATTATGCAAGGTGATACCATTGATGTATTTTCTTATCAGATTCCTGCATTTTACGATGAATCAATTCCCGCTCCTATTCTTGTAGCATTTCATCAGTGGGGTGGGAATGAAAACTCAACCTACTACACAACATTTGATGAAGAAGCAAATGATAGAGGATGGATATTCCTCTCTCCCTATGGAGGATCTAGTAATAACTATAATCATCAAGGCGCTCAAGAAATGGTAAAAAATGAAATTATTTGGATGCAACAAAACTATAATATTGATTCCAATCGAATATATATGGTTGGAGGGTCAATGGGTGGAGCTTCTGGAATGATTTATGCAAACAATCACCTAAACCCTAATGAACCTATGGTGGCAGCAACAGCTTCTGGGTCAGGCATACTAGACTGCGAAAGAAGAGCTATTGAAATGGATGGGAATAATTCTATGATAGAGTGGTTTGGAGGTAACTGGGATGAAGTTCCATTTGAATATCATCGTAATAGCGCTATATATTTTTTAGATTTAAATCAAAGTATGCATATGAACCTTCAATATACTCCTCTTTATTTTGATTTTGGAATCACTGAGCCTCATAGAACTCATGCAGAAGAAATGTATGAAATTATGCTAGATTATAATAATAATATGTGGATTGACACAGAACCGACAGGTTCTCATGGCTTCTCCGTAATGGATGAAGCTCATGTCTGTGAATGGCTCTCTACTTTCTCTTTAATCACAAATCCAATGGATATCAATCTAAAACTTGATGAACCAAGTAAGGCCTACTGGATTCAAGCAGTAAATCAAATTAATAGTCTTGATTTTATTTCAATTGAAGCAAGCAAAAATGAAAATTCATTAATTATATATAATTTTGAAAATTCTGATTCATTAATATTAGATATTCTTAATCAGAATCTTGAAGACTATCAAATAAATTCTACGATACCTATAAATAAGCTTGGGCTATCTGGCAATTTATTAAATGACCTCCAAGATGAAGAATTTGACTTCCAAATGATTGATAATTATAATGGAATAAATTTAGAATATACTATTGATAATAATATTATTTGGCTAGATCATTACACCTTACCGCCTCACTCTCCTTACTATGGTATTTTCAATTTAACTTTTCAATTAAATGAACCAATACTAGGGGATATTAATCAAGATGGAACTCCTGATATACTTGATATTATTTTAATAGTTAATCATATTATTGAAATAACTCTACTAACAGATTTAGAATTTCAAATTGCAGATATGAATGGTGATTACTCGATTAATGTTATGGATATTATTTTTCTTGTAAATACTATAATGAATTAATTCTAATCTAAAACTTTTATTAATTAAATTTTTTCTTTATCAATTCCTAAAAACTTTGCAAATAATTTATCAAGCCATCTATCAGGGAGTATCCCCGGAAGAATATAATCAAGCCATTTTCTACCAGTAATAACATATCTGGTTTTTGGATTTCTAATCTTAATTACTTTTGTAATTAATTTTCCAACAGTATCTACATTTAAGCCTTCCTCTTTACCTTTTGTAACCATTTGGCCATAAAATTTTCTAAGTGCAGACTCATAATCAGTACCCAAAAATGGATTTTCTTCAACGCTGGGAGCCTTATCCCAAATTGGAGTTTTAATAGGCCCAGGCTCTATAATAACTACATCAATCCCATAAAGCATCATTTCACGTCTTAATGAGTCAGATAATGCTTCAAGGGCATGCTTGCTTGCTGTATAAGGTGATACAAAAGGGTAAGATCGCTTGCCACTAACAGATGAAATCATTACAATTTTCCCTTTTCTTTTTGAGCCTTTATAAGCACCTAATAATGGAAGAAATGAGCGTGTCACACTAACGACTCCAAATAAATTGACTTCAAATTGTTTTCTAAAAATATCTGTTGGAAGATGTTGAAGTGGACCACCTAAAGCAATTCCTGAATTATTAACAAGAGCAACTAATTCTTTCCCATTAAGCTTAGATTTTACAGTTTCTACGGCCTTCATAATAGCTAATTCATCTGTAACATCAAAAATTAAAGGTATAAATTTTTCTCCAAAGTCAGCTAGCAATCTATCTGCATCTTCTTCATTTCTGACACTTCCAAATACACCATAACCGGATTTGACTAAGTTTTGAACTGCCGAATATCCAATACCTGTACTTACACCTGTAACTAAAATATATTCCACTTCAAATAATCCTTTCTATTTTTATTATTTATAAAAAATAATTTGAATATAATTTATTCTTAATTCTATATTTTTATAAATAAATTATGGAACTATATTTTTTTTAAAACATTAATCTTATATCAAATCTATTTAGGGAATTTTTAATATGAAGTTTTATAAAATTTTTATTTCTTTTGTTGTTATTAATATATTGTTAGGAAGTAGTCATAAATTTAATCAGCCTTTTATTGATGTAGCTGAAAGTTCCAATCCATCAATTGTATCTATTATATCTGAAATTGAGGTTAGACAAAGACAATTTAATCCATTTTTTAATGACCCATTTTTTCAAGATCTATTTCCTGAATTTAAACGAAAAGGTCAAACTTTAGGATCTGGAGTTATAATTAGTTCTGATGGATATATTATAACGAATAATCATGTAATTGATGATGCCGATAAAATCAAAGTAATCATGTATGATAAAACAGAGTTTGAAGCTAGCGTAATTGGAGTAGATCCTCTTTCTGATTTAGCTGTAATTAAAATTGAAGCAGACGTTGTATTGCCTGAAATAACAATGGGTAATTCAGATAAGTTATCTGTTGGAGAGTGGGTAGTTGCAATTGGAAGTCCTTTTGGGCTTCATTTAAATCATACTGTTACCGCTGGTATTATAAGTGCGACTGGAAGAAGCAATGTAATATCTAAACTAACTTATGAAGATTTTATTCAACATGATGCTGCAATCAACCCCGGTAATTCTGGTGGAGCTCTACTAAATCTTGATGGGGAGCTTGTTGGTATTAATACAGCAATTGCTACTGATGGATACTCAAAATCAAATGCAGGTGTTGGATTTGCGATTCCTATTAATCAAGCAATAAGAGTTATAGATGATTTGCTTGATGATGGTTCAGTATCTAGAGGGTGGCTAGGTGTCCAAATCCAAAATATTGATCAAGCTATCGCAGATGCCTTAAATCTTGAAAATAAGGATGGTGCATTAATTGTATCTATTGTTCCTGACAGTCCCGCTTCAGAATCTGGATTGCAAGAAGACGACATAATTATTAAAGTAGATAGCAAGGATATAAATAATGATCGTGCATTAATGAAAGCAATATCATCAAAACGTCCAGGGGATTTTACTAATTTTACAGTTATAAGAGGAGATGAAAAATTGAGAATTTCTGTAACCTTAGGTAAAAGACCTGATGAGGTTGCAGTAGATGAAGAAAAAAATATTGAACAACAATCATATGATATTTTAGGATTAAAAGTTATTGATAATAAAGATAATGACGGTGTTAAGGTTATTGATATTAAAGAAGGGTCATCTGCCTATAAAAATGGTATTAAAAAGAATGATATCATAAAAAAAATAAGCAGGAAAAAAATTAATAATTTATCAGATTATGAAAATCAAATTAACCAGTTTAATATTGGTGATGTGATAATGTTAAGAATTGAAAGAAATGGAAATCAAGGAATTAGAGCATTTACCATTGAATAGCTAAATAAATATATTTAATAAAAATACTACTGCTATAACAGATGAGTATATTGTAATCTGCTTCAATAATGAAATTAAATTATCTTGCCCTCTATGCAAATAAATAGATTCAATATCACTATATTGAATATTCATAATTCTCTGTGATTTTGGACTTTCTAACCTAGTTTCTCTATTTGATATTCCCCCTACTTGATTTTTCCAATCAGAGCGTAATATATCTATAGTAACAGATGAATTATTATATGATTCAGTAGAATAAACTTGATAATAGTTATCATCATCATAAAGTTTAATCATATATCCTATTTTATTTTCAAATAATCCTCTGAAAAAATTTTTATAATGACTATTTGAAAAATCATATTGATCATCTATTTGAAGTCTATATTTAATTTCTTTAATGTCACTAGATTCAAAAATATTTGAGAAGTATAATGAGTAGTATTTTTTTGAAAAAGAATTAAAATCATATTGAGATAATTGTTCTTTTTCAGTCTGGTTGATATCAATTTTAAGTTTTTTCAGTAATTTAAATTCTAAATCTTTTATTAAAATATGAGTCTTATTTATAAAAGACTTTGAATAGATACTATCAATTAAAGAAAAGTCTTTTGAATTATATAAGTGAAGATTAATATTAATTTCATCTTTTATAATTGAATATTCACCTATTATAATAACATCTGTTTTAAAGCTTTCTATTGCAGATACCATAAAGCTAGGAAAAGTTTGTTTCTTTAAGGTTTTATCTATCTCTTGACTAATTAAATTATTTAACATGGCCATGTCAGCATTAGATAAACCATTCTTAAAGTTCATCATATCTGTTGTAATACTTTTAGTGGTTTTATCAATATAAACAATTATCGAATCTACCAAAAAATCCATTTGAGCTAACGTAAATTTATCTGATATCATTTCAATTTTCTCTACAAGTATATTTCGATCTATTGATCCATAAAAATTATCTTTAAATAAAGGTTTAATAACATCCATCATCTTATTATTTATTTGCCTATACTCTCTATCTAGCTCTTTTATTGAAATAAAGTTAATTTCATTAATGAACTTCATATCTTTTTTTACAGTATTAATAAATTGATTGAAGATTTGATTTGATAAATCAGAATGAATCTCGTTGTTTTCATCTACATCTACGTTATTAAAATTGAACCAAGCAATATTAATTGAATCTTCAGCGTAAATAATAGATAGCGATATAATAAAAGTATTTAATATGTATATAATATTTTTCATAGATATCAAATTAATTACTTAATCATATACTATCTAAATACTTTTTCAGATAATGATTTAAATGCTCTATATCATCCATTGAGTTATAACATTGATATGATATTCTTACAAAAATCAATCCATTCCAATCTATTATTGGAACTACAATATTATTATTCTTTAGATAATTATATAAATCTATACTATTGGGAATATTAATTTGAAGGCTTGCCATTTGTCCTAAAAAAATATCAGAGCAAATAGATTCTGTATTTAAAGTATCAAGCAAAATATTTTTAGACTCAATGATTTTCTTTTGGCACTCATCCTTTATAGATTCCCAATTATTTTGATCTAAAAATTTGATTGCAGAAGGAACTGTTAAGTATGCACTAATATCATTAGTCCCTTGGTATTGATTATTATCGAGAAATGTAGATTTAGAAGGATTATCAGATTCCCATCCCCAGCTTACAACTAATGGCTCAAGATTCTCTTGCATTTCCTTAGAACAATATAAAAATGAAACGCCTTTTGGGCATAACATCCATTTATGACATGCTCCGGTATATATATCTACACCTAATGTTTTTATATCTAAATCAATATGAGCAGGTGCATGGGCGCCATCTATAATACTAATAATACCTAATTCTTTTGCTAATTCGCAAATTTCTTTTACTGGAAATATAATGGCCGTAGGGCTTGTTATATGACTTAAAAATATTACTTTTGTATTAGTATTAATATTATTTTTAATACTTTCTATAAAGTCATCTTTATTAAATGGGATTGAAACATCAATTTTTTTATATGAAAACCCTTTTTTTCTTGATACAAATTCCCATGTTTTTTCTACAGCTCCATATTCATGATTTGAACTTAATACTTCATCTCCAATCTTTAAATCTAAAGATTTAATAACCATATTCATTGCAGTAGTGGGATTTGGAAAATAAACCAAATCATCTTTATCACAATTTATAAATGCTCCAAGCTTTTCTCTTGACCAATCTAGAAGACCTATAGCCTTATCTTCAATAAAAGCAACCGGCTGCTTTTCAATTTCTTTTTGCCATTTATTTCTCTCTTCAAAGATAGGTTTAGGACATGCTCCAAATGAACCATGATTTAAATAGGTAAATGAAGGGTCTAATTGAAATTGATTTTTAAGAGAAGCTGATATAGATGTCATTCAATTGTTTTTTTTATATGAACAGTTCTTTGAGGAAAAGGAATATCAATATTATGCTCAATAAATTTAGAATAAATTTGGCCATTAATATCATCAATCACACGCCCTCTCATCTCAGGCTTTTCTATCCATAATAATAACTGAAATAAAAGTGCTGATTCTCCAAACTCTCTAAACCTAACTCTAGGGGTAGGATCATCACATATATCTTTTTGTGATGAAGTAGCTATATCCATCAAAATTTTTCTAACTTTTTTTATATCTGTACCATAAGCAACACTAACATTAATTCGGACTCTCTCCTTCTCATAAGGACCGCCACTTTCATTTATAATTTTGGAATTAGCAATAACAGCATTTGGAATTGTAATTTCAATATCATCTCTTGTCATTATTCGAGTACTTCGAATACCTATACTTTTCACATATCCTCGCTCACCAGTATCTAGATTAATATAATCACCTTCTTTGTAAGGAGAATCTGCCATAATAAAAATTCCAGCAAATAAATTTCCAAGAGTATCTTTTGCAGCAAATGCAACAACAAATGAAACCATCCCTGCCGATGCTACAAATGCAGTCACATTAACACCCCAACTAAGAAATATAAAATATACTATAGCGATAAAGATAATCATCTTACCTAAATTGTCAAATAAGGGCATTAATCTTTTTTGACTTTTAGAGTTCACTCCTACCTTATCAGAATACCATTTTATGATATAAATAAATATTTTAAATATTGCAGTTCCCCAAATAAATACAATTATTGTCTTTAAAACTCCATTAAAAATAAATTGAATAGTATTAGATAAATCTATTAAAGAGATTGATAGACTTAGCCCGACAAAAAGAATACTATAATAGATAGGCTTATGTATTATTTCAATTATATGATCATCAATTGATGTCTCTGTTTTTCCTACCATTTTCTTAAGTATAGATGTAAAAATTTTATCTGATAGTTTTGCAATAATAATTGATGAAACAATAAATAAAATTGATTTATAGATAGGTGTATCTAAAATTAAATTGAAAAATGAAGAGATTTCTTGATATATCATAATGGTTTTTAAGCCCCTAAATATAGGGGCTTAAAAAAATAATAATTCTACTTTTTACTTGGTTTTCCTAAAAGAACAGAACCCATGATATTTGCTTCAGGTGGATTATTTGGCTCTTTTGCTACTATCACTCTATGAGTCGCCATATCTTTTGCACCATACTTGTCAGAGACTGTACATCTAAACGTATATTCACCCTCTCCCAATTCTAATACCATTGAAGATTTTTTAGAATATTTTTGAATGTCTGAGCTAGGACCACTAATTTGCTCCCATGAATATGACAAACCAGTATCTGGCTCATATTGTTTCTTTTGGTTTGGAACAGGAGTAACTCTTGACATTGCTCTTTTTAAATAACTTTGTCTATTTGAGTGATCAATAACTTGATACTCACAATCATCAAGATATTCTACTTCAACTTCTAAATAATCTATACATCTGCAACCATCATTATTCGCACTTGAGTAAATATTACCCATATTTCCTCTATAAATATTATTATATCCTTTTACAGGACTGCAATCTTTTTCATACTCAGCGCATAGTGGCTCATACATTTCTTCACCACATTCATCAAGCTGAATTTCAATACACTCGCATCCCCTTCCCATTCTCGGAGTACAATTTTGTTCATATTTAGCACATATAGGTTTATTCTTATCAGGTACGAACCTAGTAAAATAAATTTGATCTGCTACATTACCACCATCAAATGAAGAAGATGCATCAAGAGAAACAAATACTGTATTTGTACTGCTCTTACCATCATGTCTAATTGTAGCTGTAGTAGCCATTGCTCTTGATTTATTATCCCTATCTTGCTTCATTCTTACTTGCTCAAGAGTATCAGATGCTTGTTGATCAGCTCGAACTTGATCATTATGTTTGATAGTCATTCCACCTATAAATAATACTATAAGCGCAAATGTCCCTAACTCAATTGACTTCATATTTTTCCCCTCCTTTAAACCTTTGAAAACTTTTGAATCTACGAATTCCTTAATAATAAAGAAATTATTTTTTAAATCTGTGCCGCGAGAGGGAGTCGAACCCCCACGCCCGAAAGCACTGGTTCCTAAGACCAGCGTGTCTACCAATTTCACCATCGCGGCAATACCGCATAAAATAGGATGATTATATTATTACCTACAAACCATTTTACTATTAGTTGAAATAATATGAATTTAATAGTAAGAATAAATAATTAGATTTAAATTTAAAAAAAATGGTGATTAACAATATGAATTTAAGATATTTTTTTATAGCTATATTCCCAAGGTACTCAATGATATTCTTTATAGTTTGTGTTAGTATGGCTATGTACCTTTATTCAGGGGGGATTTATCACATGGCGATTGAAGCTGATGGGTCATCATCCATAGATATTAATCACCATGTAAAAAGTTATTCATTCTCTAAAAATTTTCTTAGTGACCTTGGGAGAACTATTAGTCATGGTGGACATAATAATTTTCATTCAAGCCTTCTATTTAATATGGCTCTTAGTTTTGCTGGGATAACATATATACTATTCTATATTTATCTTGGAAATCTTTTTAGAGGAAATAAAATAGCAATACTAGGATCTATTACTGGGATATCTGGAGCTATTTGCTTTATAGGTGTTGCCTTTACTCCTGCTGATTTATTCTTACCTCCACATATTATGTTTAATTTATGGATATTTAGATTTTTTTTAATTGCAACAATATGTTATTCCTGGATCATATATAAATCAAAAAGAATTGATAATAAGTATCTCATTGGAAATGCAATATTTATTGCTTCACTTATATTTTATATACTTGTATTAATGTTTGGTCCAACCCCTCGCGAACCTGGTGGGCTAGAATTTCAAGCTATATCTCAGAAGTTTATTATGTTTAATTTTCTTGCAAGTATAATTGTGCAAACTTTAGGATTTAGTAAACTACTTAACAACTATTAAAGGGTTATTTATGATAAAAAAAACTATATGTATTATTTTTATTTTTCAGACATTAATATTTGCAAATCAAAAGGATATTATTGATTTATTAGAGCAATACAATAAATCATTCGCTAATAAAGAACAAAAAAAAATTATTAATTATTTTGATTTCCCTGTTTCTTTTAATCTTCAAGATAAAACTATTACAGCAAATAGTAATCTTAAATTAAAATTAATTTATAAAAAAATTTGGGGAGACTTACCTGATTACTATTCACATAGCAAGTGGGATAGCTTTAATATTCAAATAATTGATGATAATATTGCTATTGTTAATGCAAAATTTTCAAGGTATAAGAATGATGGAACCATTTTTTATTCAGGAGCAGGTATATATAGCTTAAGAAAATCAAATGATACCTGGAAAATATTCTCAATGACACCTTATGAGAATATTGAACAAGCTAATTAATAATGAAATTATATTTAATACACACTGGATACTATGATAAAAATGTTGGAGATGGTTTTTATGAACAACATACAAATATTTTAATTGTAGCTAAAAATGCACATTCTGCGAGAGAAAAGGTTAAAAAAAATAAAGATTACATTGATAAAAAAATGCATATCGATGGAATTAAAGAAATTGAGAATGTAGATGGCTATAAGCTCCAGCTAAATAAAAGTTCAAATAAAGAAAAAATTACATCTTTCAATCATTATCAAGTCAGATTTCTAAAATCAGAAAAAAAATAAAACTATACTAGGGGTACTCATAATGAAAAATATTAAAGTCGTATATAATAAAGATTTAGGGTTATCATTAGGAATGGCAGTTGCAGTTGCAATATCTTGGTCATCTTATAATAGTGTTTTGTGGGCTATTATACATGGGCTATTAAATTGGGCTTATGTAGCATACTATCTATTTACAAGATAATTAATGAAGATTAGCATTAAAATTACTTTAATTTATTTTAATTGATTTTCTCTTCATTCGTTTGGGGCCATACCAAAGCCAAAAACCTGTTATCGTAAATACAAGCAAAGCAGTACCCATAATAGAGGTGTAAATCAATTTTATAATTTCACCTTTTGTTCCAAAAATAATATCCAAGATTGAGCCATCATGTATATTCTCAAAAAAATCTGAACGCCTTTTTGTAATGGCTAATACATCTCCAGTAGCGCCATCAAGCTGTATCCCCCAATAATGATTATCAAATACAAATTTAATCATTCCCTTTTTAGGGCGGGCATCAATTCTTTGTAATGATAAATCTATACTACTATCTATCGAGTCTCTAAGGGTTTTAAATGCAATTATCTGTAATGTATCTAGAGGCAACCAATGTTCAAGATTAGTTGATGTCCCCTGATAAGACTTTGGAAGAATTATACCATTGCTATTTTTTTTCCAACCAAGAAGTAATCCTGTTATTGCAATAACAATAAAGAAACTAAATAGCAATGCTCCCGCAGTTCTATGGATTTTTCTAACCGTACGTAGAGTTTTAGCGTAATCTTTTTTACTATTTTTATTCGTCATATTTACCTAAACAATGCAAATACAGGTAGATGAAACTCTAAACAGTAATGTTTATCAAGGTGCTGAATCTTATCATGCTCAGATTGTAAAATAATCATATCTTCCGAGTATATAACATTTTCACGATACTTAAATGTTAACATTTTATTAATTGGAGCTGTAACATAGAAACTAGATTCGTTATAATATTTAAATGAATCAACATTCTTCTCAATACCTATACTAATTAAAAATGGCTCTCCATTAGGATTCTCGTAATCAACTTTAAATGGATTACTAAGTCCTGAAAATATAAATGAAAATAATATAATAGGTATTAATAACTTGATTTTTTTCATATCAACTCCTTTTAGTTAAATCAGTAAGACTATTTAGATTTAAGAATATATATCCCAGTTTTATATGGAGGGATTACTAGGCTTGCCATATTAGGGTCATCTAGTATTATTTTAGAATCATCTAATAAGGATATTAACTCATTTGCCTCAAATGGTAGTGAAATATTTTTTTCAATTACTTTGTTTTGAAGATTAAAGAATACTAAAATTTTTTCATTGTAGTAAGATTTAAGCCAAGCTGTAAACTCTTTTGACTCCCTTAATATCATAAAATCACCTACAGATAATGCAGGATATTGAGATCGAAGCTTATTTAATTTAGATACCCTTTCTTTTAAATAAGATTCAGAAATTGATAATTCGTTCTGAAATTTCATATCTCTCTTTGAATCTGCACCATACCCCCCAGTTTGGCCATATTCATCTCCATAATATAACATTGGTACCCCAGGAAGTGAATTATTCATAACCATGAACATAAAAAGTTTTTCATAACTAACAGGGTCTTCAATATTTTGTAGATAGGAAGAAGTATTTTTTTCTTTATAAGAAACCTGGCCATCTGCAACGGATATGAATCTAGGCTGATCATCTATCCCTACAATGGTTGTGACTAAGTTGATTGAACTATAATCTTCTAAATTATTAATTATCATTTTATTAAGTTCAATGAAGTCAGTATTCAATCCCGAGAAATGTTCTCTTGCATTAAGATAAAGAGGAAAATTGATTTCTGATTCAAACCCTATTGGATTAATAAATTCTGGAGCTGATTCAAATGAATCTGAAAATTTAATTGCATGAAAAGTATGTTTATTTCTAGCGGAATCTACAGAAGTATTATAGTGTAAGCTAAAATCACTAGATAGGCTATGATTAAGATTTAAAAAAAGACCATCTACCTCAAATTCATCTAACCAGTATTTGGCATCTAATGTTAATTGATCGATTAGATGGTTGTCTACTAATTCAAACTGAGGTAAAAACAATTCTTCCCAATTTAAGTAGTTCGTATTGTACCAATGAGGAAATAATTCATAGTACAAATGATTGTTATGAGTATGGCCTGCTATAAACTCCATAAAAACCTTCATATCTTTTTTATGAATAGCGCTGACTACTGATTTTAAATCTTTATTATTACCAAATCTAGAATCTATAGAAGTTAGATTGATCGGCCAGCTTCCATCAAATCCCATTTGCTTTTTAAATGGAGCTATAGATTCTCTAAATGAACTATCTGGATTTAAATGAATGGGTGATAATAAAATTGTACTAATTCCAAGCCTATCAAAGTATCCATTATTAATTTTTTTCAAGACTCCACTTAAATCACCACCATGAAACTTAACACTTTTATCAATTGATAAATCATTTACTGTTAAATTATTATTATCATTTTTATCTGAAAATCTATCTACCATTAAATAATAAATATTAGAGAAGTAATCTGAGAATTCTTTAGAGTTTTTAGATAAAGGAAATCCATTTGATATAATAGTTTGATTTTCTCTATATAAATTTTCATATTCATCAGTAGCACAAATTCGAAGTATTCCATCTTTCAATTCTCTTGGTAGCATAATCCTTATTTTATCTTTAAAAATATGTATATACTTATTTTTAATAATATTATTATTAAAAAGAATTTTAATATTACTATTTCTTAAATCGCTAGAGGATACAGATCTGGAAACATTTTTATAGTCAAGAATAATATCATCTCCAATAAATTTATACTTATCTTTAGCTATGGTAGAATGAATAATACTCTGACTAGGTATTGAGTCATATCCTTCATTCTTTTTATAATACACTACTATATCAATATTTTTATTATTGACGTTCAATTTTATAGTGGATAATCCGGGACTTTTATCTACTGAAGAAATAAATAAAGAGTCATTTGAATCTCTAATATTAAGCTTATCATGAATATTGTAAGCTAAATCAATATCTTCTTCTAATAATATATACTTACGAAGATTAATAACTAATTCTGAATCATAATCTATAACCTGAGTAGGAATTGGATGAAAAGTATTGCAAAATATAAATCCAAGCATCAAGATTAAAGTAAAAAGAGAATATTTATTTTTGTAAAATTTCATTATATACTATTTTAAAAATTTAATACCGTAATGTCTAATCTAATCAGATATATATAATATCAGCAATAAATTTAAGTGTAAGTAAAAGGCTTTTATTGATAATAACTTTTTATGTGTAAAAAATAAATCGTAAGTAGATATATTAAAATCACTATGATTTTACTCAACTTAAGTTTTTAATTTATCATTGTAAATTATAATCAAAAGTTTTAAATATTAAATGGGTTTATGATAATATTGATATAATTTCTGAATGATAATTATCTAACGACTAAAAGAAATTATAGATTAATTAGGTTGAAAAACATTATCAAATCAATGAAATGATATTTATTATAAAAATACTATTTTACTCTTTTTATTATATACTACTTGCGAGAGTTTTACTATCGTGGTTTCCTTATACATCAAGAAATCAATTTACAGAATTTATTTTTAATACTACAGAGCCACTACTATCTCCTATTAGAAAATTAATACCACCAAATCGATCAGGTTTAGATTTTTCAGCATTGATATTATTTATAATACTAAATTTTTTAAAAACGCAATTATTGCTAATGGGTTAAAATATGAATGAAATAAAAAATCTTACACTAGGTATTGAAGAAGAATATCAAATTATAGATCCAAACTCCAGAGAGTTAACATCTTTTATTTCAGAGTTCCTTGAAAAAGGAGCTATGATTTTCAAAGATCAAGTAAAGCCTGAGCTTCTTCAATCTCAAATAGAAATAGGTAGCAATGTTTGTAGAAATATAAATGAATTAGAAGATGACCTTAAACATATACGATCCTCTTTAGGAAAATTTGTACAAGAAAGTGGGAAAAAAATTGCCGCTGCAGGAACTCATCCATTTTCTCACTGGAGAGATCAAGTAGTAACAGATAAAGATCGATATTATGGATTATTTGATGCTATGCAATATGTCGCTAAACGACTTTTAATATTTGGGATGCATGTACACATAGGTATAGGAAATAGAAATCTACAGATAGACGTCATGAATCAAATGAGATATTTTATGCCACATATACTATGCCTATCAACTTCTTCTCCTTTTTGGCTTGGGGAACCTACGGGATTCAAGTCATATAGAAGTATTATTTTTGAAGATCTTCCAAGAACTGGAATCCCTGAGAATTTTAGTTCATTTCAAAGCTATGAAAGATATATAAAGACTTTAGTAGAGAGCAAAACAATTGATGAGCCATCTAAAATATGGTGGGATATGAGACCTCATCATACATTTCCTACTCTTGAATTTAGAATATGTGATTGTGCTACAAGGGCTGATGAAGCCATAGCTATTGCAGCTCTTATTCAAGCTCTTGTTGCAAAGATGATTGTCCTTAAATCAAATAATCAAACATGGAGAAACTATAGAGGTTCTCTAATTAATGAAAATAAGTGGAGAGCAATTAAATCAGGAGTCAATAGCAATTTAATTGATTTTGGCAAGCAAACAGAAGTTCCATTTAAGGATTTATTTAATGAAATGATGGAATTTATTGAGGATGTGGTAGAACCTCTTGGTTCAAGAAAGCAAATAGATTATCTCCAAAAAATAATAGATAATGGTACAAGCGCTGATAGGCAGATTACAGCTTATAATAAAAATAAAAATAAAAATGATATAGTTGATAATTTAATACTAGAAACATTAGAGGGTTGTTAAAACTATAGGAGTTTAATTAAAGATGAATGAACGAAATCTATATTTAGTAAGACATGGGCAATCAATTTATAATTTAGAAAATCGATTTACTGGATGGAAAGATGTAGATTTAACAGAACTAGGAGAAAAGCAAGCAAAAGAAGCTGGGGAAATATTATCAAACATAAAATTTGATTATTGCTATATATCTAACTTAAAAAGAGCCAAAAATACTCTTCAGCTTATATTAGATGAGATTAACCAATCTCCAATTATTGAAAATAATATTGCTCTAAATGAAAGAGATTA